>CAKZJM010000417.1 GCA_936943315.1 uncultured Methylophilus sp.
ATGCAAACCCGTGCAGCCGGTTTCACCAATCGCATACAGGCAATCAATGTCGGTACGGCCATGCATATCTGTCATCACACCGCCGCAGGTGTAATGCGCAGCAGGCACGACAGGGATGGGTTGCTTGGTGATGTCGATGCCTAGTTGCAGACAGCGCTGGTAAATGTTGGGGAAGTGAGACTGTATGAACTCAGCTGGTTTGTGGCTGATATCCAGGTAAACACAATCCAGGCCACGTTTTTTCATCTCAAAGTCGATGGCGCGCGCGACGACATCGCGTGGCGCCAGTTCTGCACGTTCATCATGCCAGGGCATAAAGCGTGTGCCATCAGGCAACAGCAGCAAACCGCCTTCGCCGCGCAACACTTCAGAGATTAAAAATGACTTGGCATGCGGATGATACAGGCAGGTTGGGTGAAACTGTACAAATTCGAGATTGGCCACCCGGCAACCTGCGCGCCATGCCATGGCGATGCCGTCACCCGTGCTGATATCCGGGTTGGTGGTGTATAAATAAACTTTGCCCGCGCCACCCGTCGCCATGACCGTGTATTGCGCCGACAATGTAATTACTTTGCCTGTCTGGTTGTTCAACACGTACGCACCCAGGCAACGGTTCGGGCCATCACTGGCCGTCTGCTTGAAGAGTTTGTGTGTCGTAATCAGGTCAACCGCAATGTGATGCTCCAGCACGGTGATGTTCGGGTGCTCGCGTACACGGTCAGTCAGCGTGGTCTGCACGGCTTGTCCGGTGGCATCTGCAACATGCACGACGCGCCGGTGACTATGGCCGCCTTCCCGCGTCAGGTGTAAGCGGTCATCTTCGGCCTCGCGCGTAAAGTTCACGCCTTGCTGCAAGAGCCACTCGATACTGGCGCGGCCATTGGTGACCACCATGCGGGTCACTTCGCTGTCGCAAAGGCCTGCGCCTGCGTCTAAAGTGTCCTGAATATGGGCTTCTACTGAATCTTCACTGTTGAGTACTGCGGCAATTCCCCCTTGCGCCCAGTTGCTGGCGCTCATGCTTAATTCGCGTTTGCTCAGGATGCATACCCGCTGTTGATCGGCTAATCGCAATGCCAGGGACTGGCCTGCCAGGCCGCTGCCAATAATCAGGACATCGAACACTTTATTCATATTCTGTGGCGTCAATGGAACTTCAAACTGAGGATGTGGTCATAGAAATTGCCAGCATTGCATATTGACGTTGCAGGCAAAAATAAGGGATGAGACGATGTTACACACAGCAAATTTAGAGGCGTTAACACGCACCGGGTTCGTCGAAAATAACACAAAAGCGTATACTACTCCCAATCATAAAATTACCCAAGGGAGTCATCGCGATATGACTGTTCAGGCGGCGAACGCCAAACAGCAAGAGAATAAAGAGTTCGATCAGATGTTGGTTGAGCGGGCTCAGCAGGGCGACAAACGTGCCTTTGGACTGTTGGTGGAGAAATACCACCGTAAACTTGGCCGCCTGTTGTCGCGCATGATTCGCGACCAGGCTGAGGTTGAAGATGTGGTGCAGGAGTCTTTTATCAAGGCTTACCGTGCGCTGCATAGCTTCCGTGGCGACAGTGCGTTTTATACCTGGTTGTACCGGATTGGGATTAACACTGCCAAGAATTACCTGGTTTCCATGGGGCGCAAGCCTCAAGTGCTGCAAGACGTAGAAATCGAAGATGTAGAAAACTTTGATGAAGGCGATGACATGCGCACGCTGGAGACGCCTGAAACGTCTCTGATGACCAAAGAGATTGCGCAAACCGTGAATGATGCGATTGCGGCGTTGCCAGAAGAGTTGCGCACCGCAATTACCTTGCGCGAGCTTGAAGGATTGAGTTATGAAGACATTGCTAACGTGATGCAATGT
>CAKZJM010000418.1 GCA_936943315.1 uncultured Methylophilus sp.
AAGAGGCATTGCATGTGATTGAGGTAAACCCGCGCTTGAGTGCCAGCATGCGCTTATATGCACATCTGCCGTTAATTCAAGCGCACATCGCTAGTTGCCAGCAACAGGCTTTGCCTGACTTGCCGCTGAAAACCAAGCATGCCAGCCATTGTATTGCCTATGCGAAAAAAGAAATTGATTTGAGCCAGTTAACGTTTCCTGACTGGCTGGAAGACCGGCCCAGTGGTGGCAACGCTGCCGCAGGCCAGCCCGTTTGCAGCTTATATGCAGAAGGGCACTCAGACAGCGAAGTTCTACAGGCTTTGCAGGACAAAAAAACACGATTAGAGAAATTATGGGGGACTTATGTCTGTGACCACATCGAATTCAACATCCATTAGCGTACAACAATACAGCGCACCCCTGGTGGCCGAGCTGATTGCCAATGCACCAGCTTTAGGCTGTGCCGTCACTACGCACGAAAGTGGCGCGACCATTGTCGATGCCGGGATTCAAGTACCAGGCGGGCTAGAAGCTGGCCGTATTATTTCCGAGATTTGTATGGGCGGGCTCGGTAGTGTGGCCTTGCGCCATGTGCCACAATTCACCAACTGGCCTCTGAGTGTAGTGGTGACCGCTAAACAACCTGTCATCGCCTGTTTGGGTAGCCAATATGCGGGTTGGGCGTTGTCACATGAAAAGTTTTTTTCTTTAGGCAGTGGCCCCGCACGTGCGATTGCGCAACGTGAAGAAGTGTTTAAAGACATCAATTACAAAGATCAAGGCGAGCAAACCGTATTGGTACTAGAAACCGACAAGGTGCCTCCTGTGGAAGTGATTGAAAAGGTGGCCAGGGATACCGGGCTGCCAACCAACAAGCTGACCTTTATCCTGACGCCTACGCGTAGTGTGGCAGGCTCGCTGCAAGTGACCGCACGGGTGCTCGAAGTGGCCTTGCATAAGTGCCATACCCTGCATTTTGACTTGGACTCGATTGTGGATGGCTATGGCGTTGCGCCAGTGCCAGCGCCTTCGCCAGACTTTATTGTTGGCATGGGCCGCACCAATGATGCGATCCTGTTTGGTGGCTTTGTACAACTGTTTGTAAATACTGACGATGCCGCGGTCGAACAACTCGCCCAACAATTACCTTCTTCAGCCTCTAAAGATTACGGCCGTCCATTTGCCGAGGTATTTAAAGCGGTCAATATGGATTTTTACCAGATTGATCCTATGCTGTTTTCTCCCGCTAAAGTGAGTGTGACCAACCTCAAATCAGGTCGCACTTTCTTTGCTGGAAAGTTTAATGAAGACCTTTTAAATCAGTCGTTTGGCAGCTAGATTTAAAGTCATATAAAAAACTAATTTACGCGGGAAACATTGCTTTTGTTGCATTGTTCCCGCGTCTTATTTTTAGAGTCTACATGAAGGTTGTTCCTATCTTTACCGACGAAGTCGCTCAAGCGGGCGGCTGGCACGGACAAAGCCTGGCGCAGGCATTTTCCCGTCGGGGCTGGCAAGCGCTGATGGTGTCTCTCGATAGTTGTCATGTCAGTATCATCGATCAAATTGTTCAAGTGCATGTGCCTGGTTTGACGCAGGCGGCACCAATGGCGTTTGTGCGTGGTGTGGCGGCAGGCTCAACGCAACAAATCATTACGCGCATGAATATCTTGCATACCCTGCAACGCCAGGGGATGCTTGTTTACAATCCTGCGCGTGCCATCGAAATCACGGTGGATAAAGGCTTGACCAGTCAGTTGTTGGCAGAGCAGGGGATTGCCACGCCCAACACCTGGGTATGTGAGCATAGAGGCATTGCACATGGTTTGATGCAAGAGGCGCTCGATGCTGGCAAAACGCTTGTTATCAAACCATTGTTTGGCTCACAAGGCAAAGGCGTACGACTGATAGAGGAGCGCAAGCAATTTGCGCTACCGCAAGACCAGTTTGTCGATGGTGTGTATTATCTGCAAGAAAAAATTGATTGCGGCCTCAACCAGCATGACTACCGTGTCTTTGTGGTGAATGGCGAGCCGATTGCAGCCATGCGCAGGCAAGGGGACAACTGGTTGCATAATGTCGCACGCGGTGCACGTTGTACCCCCTGTCATGAAGCGGATGTCATCGAAATAGGCGTGAAAGCGGCTCAAGCCATCGGCATTCATTATGCGGGGGTGGACGTGATGAGAGACCGGCATGGAAAGTTGTGGGTAATTGAAGTGAATAGTATTCCTGCATGGCGTGGGTTGCAGAGCATCACCGGTTTTGACATTGCCGATGTCTTGGTCAATGACTTACTGACGCGGGCTCAATCAGCATGAGTTCTGTACTTCAACACGCCTATTTGCAAGCCTGCATGGCCGAGCTGGAAGCCCTCAAGCCTGGCAATGTGCATATCTTTGCTGATGGGCATGGCATGCAGGTGCAGGATTTTATTGCCAGCGCCGAAGTGTCTGCGCCCGCGTTGTGCGATGATGCAGCCTACGGTCATCGCCCGTTAGGGCAACGGATTCTGCAAGCCTTACAGGCGACACACGCTAAAGTGGGCTGCAATACGAATCTCGGTATTGTGTTACTGGCGGCGCCTCTGGTGCAAGCCCGGCTGCAATTTCAAGAGCTCCCGTTACAGACAGCGTTGCATCTGGTGCTACAACAAACCACAGTTGAAGATGCTGCCTGCGTCTATGAAGGGATTAGATTAGTCAGTCCGGCCGGGATGGGGCAACGAGATGCACATGATGTTTCTCAACCGCCGCAGATTACCTTGCTGCATGCCATGCAGCTGGCTAGCCAGAATGACATGGTTGCCCAGCAGTATGTTGATGCTTATGCGACCATTTTTTCGACGGTCATGCCGCTGTATGAGGCATATTCAGCACGCTGGGAGCGATCTGCCTGGGCCTTGACCGCCGTTTACCTGTACTGGCTCTCATCAGTGCCTGATAGTCATATTCAACGAAAATATGGAACGGATCTTGCAAGCCAAATACAGAACACGGCCAGTGAGCATTACACGGCTTTTACTGCGTTGGAAAATCCCAAACATTACATGCCAGCGCTACTAAAATGGGATGCTGAGTTGAAACAGGCATGTATTAATCCTGGTACCAGTGCAGACTTGACCGTGATCACCGCCATGATTTCAAGCTTGATCAATGGCGAAACATGAATGCCTGCTGACGCTCAGGTATACTATAGCCCTTTAGTCACCTAGGTGTGGAGGGCATATGGCCGAGCAGGTACTTACTGAACAAGAAATCCAGCAACACTTTTCCGAGTCTTTACCACACTGGTTTTATGAAGATGGCTGGATCCGCCGCAAATACAAAACCAATAGCTGGAAAGGCACCTTGATGGTGGTTAACACTATTGGTCATTTAGCCGAAGCCGCTTGGCATCATCCTGATTTAACCATGTCTTATGCCTTTGTTATCGTAAAACTATGCACGCATAGCGCCAAAGGCATCACCATGAAAGACATAGAGCTCGCCCGTAAGATTGAAGAGGTGATCCAATGGCAACCTGCTCAGCAGCAAGGTTCTGCCTTGGAAGGCACGCCACAGGATGATCTGCGGTTTAGCTACGTGAAGTACGATAAATAAGTATCCTGAGCGTTGTTTTAGTGATTCATCGTCTGTTGATGTTGTATGTCTTTACCTGCTAAACACAGTCTGCCTCCCGCAATTTTTCTCATGGGGCCGACGGCAAGCGGTAAAACGGCAGCCACGATTGCCTTAGCTCAGCACTTTCCGGTGGAAATCATCAGCGTCGATTCAGCGCTGGTTTACCGTGGCATGGATATTGGAACCGCCAAGCCAGATGCCGAAACCCTGCGCCAGGCCCCGCATCATTTAATTGACCTCATTTCGCCGTTGGAGCAATATTCTGCGGCGCAATTTGCCAAAGACGCACTAGCACTCATGCATGAAGCGACCACCCATGGTCGTTTGCCGGTATTGGTAGGTGGCACCATGCTCTATTTCAACGCCTTGCAACATGGCCTCAGCAATTTGCCCGAGGCTGACAGCGCCGTTCGAACGCAAATTGAGGCCGAAGCTGAAGTAATGGGCTGGCCAGCCTTGCATGCACAACTTGCGGCCATAGACCCACCGGTCGCTGCCAAAATTCACAACACAGACTCGCAGCGCATTGAGCGGGCATTAGAGGTTTACCGCATCAGCGGCAAAACCATGAGCGAGTTGCGCGCGCAGTCACAAAAAGTGGCGTTGCCGTTTAATATCCTCAAAATCGCCTTGATGCCCAATGATCGTAGCGTGTTGCATCAACGCATCGCAGAGCGCTTTCAGCTTATGCTCCAGCAAGGTTTTGTAGATGAGGTAAAAGGCTTGTTGCTGGAATATCCGCAATTAACGGAAGATACACCCAGCATGCGCTGTGTGGGATACCGTCAGGCTCTGCAATATATCCATGGTGACATCGATCTGCCGACCTTAGGAGAGCATGGTGTGTATGCGACACGGCAACTTGCCAAACGGCAACTGACTTGGCTACGCGGGATGGACGACGTAACGGTGATGGATTGTTTAAGTGCAAGCTGGGTAGGGCAAGCACTAGAATTGATTGAGCAACATCAGAAATAAAAAAAACCGGACAGTGTCCGGTTTTTTATTGGTTGGCTTAGTAAGCCCCATCCTGGCCTACAATCGTCAACCATGCTGTTTTAGCCACAATTAGCATATCCAGGCGAGGGCTCCAGTTGCGCAAATACTCAAGATCGTAGTGCACGCGCTGCTCCATTTTTTCCAGTGTGTCGGTTTCACCACGGAAACCATTCACCTGGGCCCAGCCCGTGATGCCTGGTTTAACCTTATGGCGCACCATGTAGCCCTTAATTAACTTGCGGTATTCCTCATTATGAGCAACTGCATGCGGGCGAGGGCCTACTACACTCATACGTCCCTGCAGTACGTTAATAAATTGCGGCAGTTCATCAAGAGAGGTTTTCCGCAAGAATGCCCCCAGTGGCGTAATGCGCTGGTCATTTTTAGTCGCCTGAGTCACGGTGTGACCGTCTTCAGTCACAGTCATTGAGCGGAATTTGTAAACCAAAATCTGCTGACCATCCAACCCATAACGCCGCTGTTTGAAAATAATTGGCCCTGGAGAGGTCACTTTGACCGCGATTGCTATCCCGAGCAAAATTGGCGAGATCAGGATCAACACAAATAATGAGAACAAGATGTCTGCTGTACGCTTAATCATGCCATCAACGCCGGTAAACGGAGTTTCGCACACCGAAACCACTGGAATACCATTAACATCTGAGACGCGGCCCTGAATCAAGTCAGTCACAAAAATGTCTGGCACAAAATAAATCGAAGCTGTCGTGTCCTTCAAATCGTCCAGCAATTTCAAAATGCGAGGGTGGCTGGACATTGGTAATGCGATATAGATGGTATGTATCTGATGACTTTTGCAATATTCAGGGATATCTGTCAATGCACCTAAAATTTCAAACCCATGGTCTTGCGGTGCGCGATCAGGTGCACGATCCTCAAAAAAACCAAGTACCGAGACGCGGCTATATTCATCTGCCAGAAGGTTGTTGGCAACAGCCAAACCTTGCTCATTCAGGCCAATAATGACCGCATTTTTAGGAGGTCCTTGTAAACTGATAAAGAATGGAGAAAGTTCTTTAAGGGCCGTTAATGCCAGAATTTGCGCAATCGGCGTCCCAATCAGCCAGGTATAAATGATTTCGGGTGTATATAAGGTAATGTAGCCAGTAATGCGGGCAAAGATTAGCACCATCCCAGCAAGAAGCAACCATTGGAAAATAACATCGCGTACCATTTTCCAAAATCCCAGCCTGATTTTTGCCCCACTTGGAAAGGTAACCGAGAAGAGCAGAATCGAGGTAAAGAAAATCGAAATCGGGATTCTATTTTCAAAGTAAATAAAAATGCCCCACATGAAAAAGACCAGAACGAGGGGCTCTACAATGGACTCAATGAAATAAAGGGGACTTCTTGGCCCTGAAGAGAGCCCAGCAATTGTTCTGATAGGAGGTCTGATGGTTTTTTTCATGATTATATATTTCTTTGTACCAAACCGAGTTTAACCAAATTCATATGTTACAGCAATCGCCGATACGCTTTCATTGAAAGAATGCCTTGTGTAATAAAACTGTCTTGAAAGTTAACGTATACTCCAACAGATATTTACGGATTATTCAATTAGGCTGTAAAAAGTTAAAATCTGCTAGTAACAAATCTCTATTTACAGGTTAGAATGTAAATCAAATATCCTAATTATATTGCTTAAGCACATGTCATTTCCCAGGCAATTCCCCAAAAAAAGAGTAAAGCGACCAATACAGTGCTGGCTTACGCTTGTACTAAGTACGATGCCATGTATTGGGCTAGCTGATGAGTTCGATACTCTGCAATTTTATGCTTCTGTGAACAGGGCTTATGATGACAACTTGTTCCGGGTAAGAAATAATCAACGGTCCGATCAGATTACCACTTCAACGGCGGGCGTGAAGCTGGATAAAACTTATTCGTTGCAACGCTTCATTGTGGATGTTTCTTACGTAGATTATAAATATCAAACATCTGACTTTCTTGATTTTGATACGGTGAATTATGATGCAAAATGGTTGTGGTCACTCACGCCATCATTGACGGGGACGCTTTCCACCAGTCGAAACAGGACATTAAATGGTTTTAATGACTTTCGTCTATTTACCCAGAACATTAGAACAGTAGATGTAGAACAATTTAAGGCTGAATACTCCCCCTATAAAGTCTGGGCGCTTATTGCCGGGCTTACACAGACTGATGTGCAAAATAGCCAGACTTTTAACGCTATCGCGCAATATACTGCCACTGCTTTTGATTATGGTGCTCGCTATAACTATGCTTCAGGCAGTACTTTAACCTTTTTGGGTCATAAACGAGATGGTCAATTTCAGCGACAACTGAATTTTGGATCTTTGTTTGACAATGGATTTACTGAAGATGAGCTTGAACTGGATTTTGCTTTAAAGCCAACGGGTAAAAGCAATTTAAGTAGTAAGTTGGCCTACATATCAAGGGAGTATGATAACTTTACAGTCAGAGATTATGACGCGTGGATCGGTTACATTCGGTATGACCTTTTGTTAACAGGCAAAATTAAGGCAAACCTGGATCTTTCCAGGACCGCCAGTCCGTTTGAGACTGACTACAGTACATATACTTTAACGGATGCTGCTAACTTAGGCTTGACTTACCTTTTCTCTGAGAAAATTTCTTTTATGTTAAGTGGCAGATTAGCGCAAAGAGATTTTCGACAAGCCGTGAAAGCTGGCCAAGCCTCACGATCGGATGATGAACAAAGTATTTCAGGCTCTGTTTCTTGGCGGCCAATCAAAAGCATCGGTTTTACACTAAGCTCAATAAAATCCAATCGTAGATCCAACTCTGCCTACAGAGACTTTGAGTATGATGACCTCACTACTAGCGTCATGATTGACCTGAAAATTTGATGTTGTGGCTGGACTTTCATTTTAGGACAAGTTAATGGGGCGTTTTAATAGTCTAATCATCATTACATGCATGTTGATGGGATGTAATAATTCATCCAATATAAGCGGAACGCAAGTGTTGGCGACGGTCAACGGGGACCCAATAACGCAAAGTCAAATACACACGGAGTTACTTAAGAATAATTCAGGCGTAAATACTGAGGAAACAGAAAAACAAATACTGGATACGCTTATTGACAGGCAATTGTTACTTCAAGAAGCTTTGAAACTCAATTTGGATCGAGTGCCGGAAGTCATCGGGGCGATTGAATCTTCAAAAGCTCAAATTTATGCCCAAGCTTATCTTTCTCAAAAGCTTGCAAGGATTAATCCTTCAGAAACAGAAGTCACTGATTTTATTAAAACGCATCCGGAACTCTTTGAACATCGAAAATTATTTAAAACGGTTGATGTTATTTTTGCTAATGATTCAACTCATTTCGATGTCAATGTGATGGAGCACGAAATTACTACTCTGCAAGCCTTGCAAGCTGAACTTGAGGCTAGAAAAGTTGTATATGAAACAAATAACAGCCAGTTTTTAACTGACCGGTTGCCTATGCAAGTCTTGAAAAAAATCACTCATATGGCGCAAGGTGACTTATTATTTATACATACTGGCAATACAATTGTTGTAAAAGCTATTCAAAGTGTGAACGATGTGCCGATGCCCGAGCAGATGTCACATTCAGTCGCTAGGCAGCTATTAGACCAGCAAAAAAAGCAGAATTTTATTAAGAGTGAGATTGCCAGATTAAGAAGATTATCGACTATTCGTATAAACGATGGCAAATCTGTCACGCAATTACAGTAGGATAATTTTTTAGATTCAATTAATCTAAGCAAGCTGCAGTAATAAAAAATCTTTAATTCAAATGACGAAAAGAGTTAATCGCTTATGACAAAGTTTTTAAAAGCTATAACGGCAGGACTGATACTTCTAGTCAGTTCATTAGCCCATGCGGACTATACCTTGGGTGCTGGTGATTATGTCAGAGTAACGGTTTATGGAGACTCTGAGTTGATGCGGGAAACGCGCGTTTCTGAAGATGGTGTCTTGACCATGCCTTTGATTGGAGAAGTGAGAGTAGGTGGTCTGACAACAATTGAGAGTGAGAAGCGTATTGCCGAACAACTCAAAAAAGGCGGGTTCATTGCTAACCCTCAGGTATCTGTCTTAGTGCTGGAGTTTATGAGTAAGTCTGTTTCCGTCTTGGGTGGCGTGCTCAAACCAGGCCGTTATGCAGTCACCAGACCTACAGATATCAAAGATATATTGGCTGAAGCAGGTGGTTTGACGAGTGAGGCCTCTGAAATTGTGACTGTCGTACGTGGTGACAAGCGCAGCGAATATGATTTGAACGAGGTGATTGAGAGACGTAACCTGAATGATCAGGATATTCGTTTGACGGGTAGTGAAACCATCTACGTCAGTGTACGAGATGTTGCCGTGACAGGGCAGGTTTTACGTCCTGGAAAATATGGCATTCAGGGCGGTACCCGCAAGATTAGTGATTTCGTTGCACTTGCTGGTGGCTCTACCGAATTGGCAGGCGAGACTTTGTATTTTACGACGCAACGCTCAGGGACTGCCGTTACACAAGAAATCAATATTGATGAGTTGTTTAGATCCCCTGCGAGCCAATTAAACAAAGAGTTGTTACCAGGCGATGTGATTTACGTTCCTAAAGCACCACAAGTGTATGTGTATGGCGAAGTTCAGCGTCCAGGCATGTATAAAATCGATAAAAATATGACTGTCATGCAGGCAATTGCTAAGTCTGGTGGATTAACTGTCCGCGGTACCCAGCGTTCAGTGAAGTTGCACAGAAAAAATGCCGAGGGCTCCATCGTTAAACAAACTCCCGATCTGAACGGCACCTTGCAAGACGAAGATGTGTTGTTTATTGAGGAAAGTCTGCTGTAATTTTAAGGGTTGTTTATGAATTTTACTCAGTTAGTGCTCATTTTAAGAGCCCGATATAAAATGATTTTGTTGGTAGCTGTGATCACATTGCTTACAGCGAGTGTGATCAGTTTGTTGTTTCCTAAAAGCTACAAAGCAGCTACGACAGTTATTTTGAATTACAAGGGCGTTGATCCTGTCACAGGTATGGCCATGCCGGCACAACTGATGCCAGGCTATATGGCGACACAGGTTGATATCATCCAGAGTAAAAATGTGACCTTGGACGTCATCAAGCGTTTACATTTAGCAGAGGTGAAATCGTTACAGGAGCAATTTGCTCAGGCAACTGAAGGAAAACAAGCCGATATTAATGATTGGTTAGCGGATTTGTTGCAGCAAAAACTGACAATCTTGCCGTCTAAAGAAAGTAGTGTGATCAGTATTGGTTATAAAGGTGTTGATCCAAACTTTGCAGCTACTATGGCTAATGCGTTTGCCGAGTCTTATATCAATTTAAGTTTAAAGTTAAAAATTGACCCGGCAATTAAAGCGTCCCAATACTTGTCCGAGCAAACAAAAGTATTACGTGAAAACCTGCAAAAGGCCCAAGACAGATTGGCTGAATATCAACAAAAGCATGGTTTGACCAGCGTACAAGAGACTTTTGACGTTGAAAGCTCTAAACTTAGGGATTTATCTTCACAATACAGCATGGCCCAGTCTCAATCGATTGAGGCCAATTCACGCCGTAATGATGCTTCAAAAAACATGAGCGACTCTCCTGATGTAGCCTTAAATCCTGTTATTCAGAATATGCGCATCAGCTTGGTTAACGCAGAGTCTAAGCTTGCCGAAATGGGCCAGCGTTACAGTAAAAATCATCCTCTTTACATCGCAGCCGAAGCTGAAGTCAACAAAATTAAGAGTCAGTTAAATACTGAAGTTGATCGTACCGTGGTGAGCTTGGGTAACAGTGCCAACATTAACTCACAACGATTGAATGATTTGAAGTTCCAACTCGAGAAACAAAAGCAGAAAGTGCTTGATTTGAACAGATTTAGATCAGACCTCTCTATTCTTGAGAAAGAAGTGCAAATTGCTCAGAATGCCCTTGAGTCGGTCAATAACCGCTTTAGCCAAACTGCTCTAGAAGGTCAATCCAATCAGGGTGATATTTCAATTTTGGAAAAAGCCGTTGCGCCATTAGAACCTAGCAACCCTAGCTTGCTTCTGATTGCCCCATTTTCGCTCATCATTGGTGCTTTACTTGGCTGCCTGTTCGCAATGCTTGCAGAAATGCTTGATCGCCGCGTCCGCAGCAAGGATGACATTCTGGCATTAGGTGAAATTCCTGTATTTGAATATAGCCTAAAATCAGTTTAGTTCTAAAGCAGCACTCTTTATAAAACAATTTATCAGGCAAAAGTGATTGCGTATGAACATTATTGAATCAGATAAAAAAACGCCAATGAAAACAGTTTCCGCTAGCATCGGGCATCTCTTGCTTGATATGGGGAAAATCACGGAAAAAGACGCCGAGCGTATTCTCAAATTCCAGAAAGAAAAATCAATGCGGTTCGGTGAAGCCGCCATTGCGCTCGGTTTTGTTTCTATTGAAGACATTAATCAGGCATTGTCATATCAATTTGATTACCCGTATATCTCTCCTGACAAGTCTACATTCAATCTCAGTTTAATTTCAGCGTTTGACCCATTCTCTAAGCAAGTTGAGTCACTACGGTCTTTGAGAACGCAATTGATATTGCGCTGGTTTGAAAGAGGCTTCAAAACGATTGCAGTATCTTCCGCAAAAGAGGCTGATGATGCAAATCTGTTAGCCGCTAATCTGGCGATCGTGTTCTCTCAGTTGGGAGAACGTACCCTGTTGATTGATGCCAATCTGCGTAATCCATCTCAGCATAAATTATTTAAATTAAATAATCACCATGGTTTGTCCGACATTCTCGTCGGCAGGGCATCTAATGATGTCGTAGTGAGAATTCCTTCGTTATTGAATTTGAGCATTTTGACTGCAGGCGCGATGCCACCCAATCCGCAAGAATTGTTGAATAAAGATGCTCTCAACGATTTGCTTGGCGTTTTTGCTGAGCATTATGATGTGATCATTATTGATACGTCACCATTACTAGAGTCATCAGATGCGCAAATTGTCGCCAAGAAAGTGGGTGGTGTACTCATTTCTACGCTGCAAAACAAAACTACGCTGAGGGACACACAAGAGGCTTATGAGGCCTGCCGTAGTCTTGGAATTGATGTTCAAATTGCATTGAACACTCACGCATGACCATTACTACCATTGCCACACCCTCAGCACCAAACCATAAACTGATCAGCTACCTAGCTGTTTTGGTCTCTATATTGGTGTTGTATGTACCAGTATTTCATGATCTTTTTGTCACAGTCTGGAATACGGATACCCAATCTCATGGACCGATTGTGCTTGGGATTGGGATATGGTTCTTTTATTTCAAGACAAAACAGATCCTTCAAAAACCGCAAACATTCAACTCAGCCCCTTTACTGGGATGGCCACTGATTTTATTGGGTGGCGCTTTATATCTGGTTGGTTATTCACAAAGCGTTTATATCGTTTCCATTCTGTCGCTGGTGTTTGTGCTATGTGGCGTAATTTGTATTATTTTTGGTACGAGAATCGCACTTAAATATTGGTTTGCACTATTTTTCTTTGTTTTCCTGATCCCTTGGCCTGCCTCTGTGATCGACACCCTGACTCAGCCAATGAAAATTGCGGTGTCATATGCTGCGGATCATTTGCTATATGCACTCGACTATCCTATTGCGAGATCTGGCGTTATTCTCCAAATTGGTCAATATAAATTACTGGTCGCTGATGCATGCGCCGGGTTGAACTCGTTATTTACACTCGAGGCGATTGGCTTACTCTATATTAATGTCATTAATCACCAGGCATTTTGGCGCAACGTTTTACTTGCTGTATTAATTGTCCCAGTTTCATTTTTTTCAAATGTGTTGAGAGTTTGTACGTTGGCCTTAATTACATTCCACATGGGCGATGAGGCTGGACAAGGTTTCTTGCATAACTTCTCAGGGATGGTGCTTTTCCTTACCGCACTGATATTAATTATTGTGATTGACTCACTCATTCAAAAAATTGCCGAAAAATTCCGACTTAAAAGTTTACTGAGCCAAGATTAGTCCCCGTTATGAAAGAATTATTCCTGAAACTCCCTGAGATCAGAATTAAAACCGGGGTACAACTCTTAATCATCAGTATTATATTCTTGGGATTGGCCATAGTACTTAAGCCGCACCTTCACTATGCAACGGCCGATAGCGATTTTGAACGGTCAATTCCCAGAACTTTTGGCGACTGGAGTGAGATTCAGCAGTCCACACCACAAGTGAGTGTCGTGAGTGACGAACGTAGTCTGGTTGAACAACTATATGATGATACCTTGATGCGGACTTACGTTGATAAAGAGGGACATCAGATTATGGTGGCTTTGGCCTATGCCAAAGAACAGCGTCAGGACGTGAAGATACATCAACCTGATATTTGTTACCCAGCGCAGGGGTATCAAATGCAAAAAACTGAGACCGTCTCTTTTGATACCCTTCGGAGTACACATCCAGTGATAGGGAAGCGTCAGTTATATTATGGCCAAAATCACCTAGAGGCTGTGAGCTATTGGATTAGGGTAGGAGACCGAACCATGACCTCTGGCCTGCAAATGAGGCTCAAGATTATTGCTGATGGGTTGTTTAGTAACAGATTGGATGATGGTATTCTGGTGCGAGTATCATCCGCTATTCAAGATGAGTCCAAAGCAACACAAGCTTATCAATTACAAGAAAAATTCCTGACGGAGTTTGTGGAGAGTGTAGAAAGCAACTTTCCAGGATTACTCATTCCGAAATAAGAGCCATGTCTTCAGTATCAAATGCTAAATGGGTTGCCGTATCACAAATAGCCAGGATTTTTTCCCAATTAGCTAATATTTTCGTATTGGCCCGGATACTCCCGCCAAGTGATTATGGGTTAATGGCAATGGCAACTGTTGTGACTAACTTTGCCTTACTGGTGCGAGATCTGGGAACCTCCGCTGCCATCATACAAAAAGAGGAACTTGGGCACGATACCATTAATACGGTTTTCTGGTTTAATATCATTATCGGATTTACCATTGCTGGGCTTATTTGCGCAGGCGCGCCGCTGATAGCAGAGTATTTTAAACATGATGAACTGATTAATATCATGCTGGTTCTGGCGGTAGTTTTCCCGATTACCTGCTCGACAATTACGCACCAAGCCATACTTGAGCGTGAATCAAAGTTCAAGAAGCTTGCATTTATTGAATTAATTGCATCCACTGTCGCCATGGTGATTGCTGTCATTGCCGCACTCAGTGGTTTAGGTGTGTATAGCCTTGTATTACAAGCCATTTTATTAGCTTTATTTTCCTCTCTACAAATCTGGATGGCTTCTGACTGGCGCCCCCGAGGAAAACCTAGTTTGAAGGAATTAAAAGAGTTATTGCCATTTACAGGGCATATGACAGGTTTCCAACTGATCACTTATTTTTTCAGGAACGCCGACAGCTTAATCATTGGACGTTTTTTGGGGGCAGCATCCTTGGGTATTTACTCAATGGCCTACAGAATTATGCTGTTACCAGTTCAAAATATCACTTGGGCAGCCTCTAGAGCATTGTTTCCGGTCATGAGCCGACAGCAAAATGCGTTGGATGAAATGGGTAAACTTTACCTTCAAACACTTGGTTTTATTTCATTTCTGACAGCTCCTTTGATGGCTGGCATATTTTCAGTGAGGGAAGTATTTGTTGAAGTGGCATTTGGCCATCAATGGTTACCCGTAGCGGGCGTACTGGCTTGGCTCACCGCTGTAGGTTTTATGCAGTCGATTTCGAGTACCTCGGGCACCATATTTATGGCACAGGGTAAAACCAGAATATTGATGTGGGTATCCTTATTTAACGCAGCCATACATCTTTTGGCCTTTGGCATTGGTATCCAAGGTGGCGTAAATGGGGTTGCTCAATGGTATTTTTATGCCAGTGTGATATCAGGTATTGTGACCTTGAAGATTGCAGGCAACTTAGTTCATTGTAGTGGGGTACAGATACTTAACGCTTGCTTACGACCTATGTTAATTGCCGGTGTTATGTGCCTGCTCATCAGGACTGTTTACGCATATTCCATCAGCATGTGGTGGAACAATATTGCGGCTTTAGTCTGTTTGGCCATATTGGGCATGGTTTTCTACTTTTTAACTTACTACCTGTTTTTTAGGCAAACGTTGCTCAATTACCTGACTAAACTGTTTAAACGTAACGCAGCATAATTAAAATATGTATTGATGAGGTGTAAGGTTTCATGAACAAAATTCTGATGGTTTCAATGTTTTTCCCTCCAACATTTGGAGGTGCATCAGTTCAGTCATTGAGACTTGCCAAGGAGCTCATCAAGCAAGGATGTCAGGTAGAGTTTGTATCCGACAATGCGACCCAAGCCACTATCTATAACGATCAGTATGATGGTGTGGTGGTGACCCGTTTGAAAACATACTCGGAAAACCTACACTCAAAACTGCGCGAGTTGATTTTCTCTCTCAAACTCATCAAGTTTTTATTATTCAGGCCTGACCTGAAAATTGTGCATTTCCATGCCATTCGCGGTCTGGAGTTACTTACCTTTCCGATTATCAGATTAATGGGAAAAAAAGTCATTCTCAAACTAACGCTGGTGGGGGTTGATGATCCCATGGCTTTCAAAAGCCGTAAGCTTCTTGCCCCACTGTTTATGTGGGGGTTAAGATCAGCCAATCATATGATTGCGATCTCTGATGAGCTACAACAACGCGCTTACCAGGCAGGCTTTAACGATCAGGTCGTGAAAAAAATATTTAACGGTTTTGATGAAGAAAACTTTTTTATTGCAGATGCCACGCTGAAAAATAGCTTGCGTAAAAAGCTGAATATCCCTGAGACAGCTCCGGTGTTTTTATCGGTAGGTAAAGTTGAACATCGCAAAGGATATGATCTTCTATTACAGGCTTTTGTTGATATTCAGAAAGCGAAGCCTGATGCTGCATTGGTTATTGTCGGTCCAGACAATGTGGAAACGAACAATTACTATACCAATTTGCTAGCTTTTATTAATGAGCATCAGTTAAGAAATATATTTTTTGTGGGCAGGCAGTATAACGTTCATGAGTATACGAAAGCTTCCGATTATTTCCTGTTTTGTTCGCGGCAAGAAGGTTTTGGAACGGTAATGATAGAGGCAATGGCCTGCGGTTTGCCTACGACGGCAATGAACATTCAGGGAGTGACCGAAGATATCATCACAGACCAGAGAATTGGGACGATTAATTACTCGCATAATCCTGCAGAATTTGCGCAACAAGCATTGAGTTTAATCACAAAAGCTAGCGAAAATGAGGTCAGTAGTGCTGTAAAAGCATTGTGTGAGAAGTTTTCAATTTCAAATATAGCTAAGAGCTATATACACTTATATCGTCAAC
>CAKZJM010000419.1 GCA_936943315.1 uncultured Methylophilus sp.
GACCTTTCTTACTTTCTGAATGCGAGATGGGCGCTTCCAGAATTTTGCTGGCGAGTTTGCGGACGCTTAAGGCATATGGATCGTTAGGAGAGAGCTCAAACATGCTTTCACCGGAGTTCATGGTGGCCAGGCGCGCCATGCCTGAGGGCGAAAGCGTTGTCAGCAACGGCAAGCCAAAAGATTGCGCAATACTCTCTGCATCTGGCGGCAATTTTGGCAGGTAGCGGTCGACCACCATGCCTGCATTAGTCAACTGAATCTTGTCGTCCCGCAGGCGTTTCATGAGTTGCATGTTCTGCCTGCAACTCGGGACACTTTGCTCAACCAATAAAATGATTTGGTCGACATTGCCTAACAACAGCATGAAGAAATCTGAGCCGACCATGCCACCCAGATTCACAATGATTCTTGGAAAGTGCCGACGTAAGCTGCGTAAAAGCACACTGACATCCGCTGCCGTGAATTGCGCATCTATCCAGGGATCTTCAGGCATCGAAAGCACCGTTAAACCGCTCTTGTGTTTACCGAAGCCGGTTTGTATCAAGGTCGAGTCAATCCTTCGCAGGCTACGGATTGCATCAATAAAGCTATAAGAAGAAGTCAGCCCCAGATATAACATGGCATCACCATGTGGGGCGCCTAAATCAAGTAACAGCGTCGGTTCTGACTCTTGCACTGCCAGCGCCAGATGCAGGGCAAGCATGGGCGAATCACTGCCAGGCCGTGCACTGACCACCGCGGTGATTTTGCCGTGTTCATCTGCTTGGGATGATAGTAGGGCAGCATCACGCGGTATCAGGCGTTTCACTTCACCAACGACTTCAGTCCCGCGCGTTCCAATCTTGATAAAATCGCGGGCGCCCAGGCGAATGACGGTCAGCAGCAAGTTCTGGTCAAAAGAGTCTGCCACGACAATCACTGGCAAAAACGGTTTAGCTGCGATCAGGCCTTCAATCATCAGTGCCTCTTGCCGGTATTCTGCCGGATTCACTTGCACGAAAATGATAGATGCGCCTATCGCATCTGACAGTTGTACCACGCGCTCAACAGAAGGTGAGTCGGCGGGGATCACTTCCCCTTCATCTCGCAGCGACTGGGCGAGCCAATGCAGGCACTCCTGCGAGGTGGTGATGGCAATAAAACAGTTACGTTCGCTCATCTTTTATTCTTTCGAAAAACCTATGGCAGGGAGGCCAGTGTTTGGCTTGGCCCCTTTCTGGAAGAACAAGTCACTAAAGCTGGGTTTGTATTCGCGAAGATTGCCACCTGGTAATTCAGGCGTTGCTGCGTCTTTCGCGATCGGCCTCACCAAGTGAGGGGTGACAATCATTAACAGCTCTTTATCTTCAAGGTCGAATCGGGTCGAACGGAAAAAAGCCCCCACAATCGGCAAGTTACCCAAACCAGGCACCTTATCGACATTTTGCAGGGTGTTACGACTGACCAAGCCGCTGATCACAAAGCTTTCGCCATTACCCAACGATACGCTGGTATCGGTTCTTCTGACACGCAGACCGGGTACGGCCACGCCACCACTTTGCACCGCATTTGAAAAGTCTATTTCACTCACTTCAGGGGAGACCTTGAGATAGATTCTGTTTACATCCAGCACGGTAGGCGTCAACATGAGGCGCACACCATACTCTTTAAAGCGAATCGTTACCGCCCCTGCTCCGCCTGTGCCTGATTGAATCGGGATAGGAAATTCACCGCCAGCCAGGAAGCTGGCACTTTGACCGGAAACAGCGGTTAGGCTGGGCTCGGCCAATGTATATGCAAAGCCGTTGGCTTCAAGAATACTCAAGGCGCCCAGTAATCCCTGACCGGCATTGCCAGCGACAAAGTTGAATGCGCTTGTATTCGGTAAAAATCCTGAAGAACTGTTGACCGTATAACCACCACTTTCACTACTAACAATGCCGCTGAGATTACCAGGATTGCCAATGGCGAGCGTCGTGTTGCTCGTATTTTTGCCTAAGAAAAAACCAGCGCGCAGCATATTCTTGCGACTTACTTCTACAACTTTAATATCAATCTGTACCTGGCTATCAAAACTGCTAAACGTTCTATCCACTGGCGATGGGTCTTTTTGATCCACCGCTTGGCGGGCGAAAGTGTGCTCGTCCAAGGATTCAGCCTCACCTGTGATGGCCACTTGGTTGCCTGCCGGAAGTAGTTTGATATTGTTGGAAAACTGTAAGCGTTGCTTTTCTAAAGTGGTGTTTACGCTCACGGCGACTTTAATCTGTTTTGCAGGGCTGCCAGCTTGCTCGCTCTCCCAAATCGAAATCTCCGTGGTCCCGGGCTGCTTGCAGGTGATCATGAGGTTGCGTGAGGTCATCATGGCGATATTCACAATTTCCGGGTTGCCGACGGCAACACGTTTCACTGGATTGGGGTGTACATACACATGCTGATCCCCGGTCACAAGACTCAATGTCGTCGCTTCTTTACCCTGTACAACCAAGGCCACGCTGCTGATACACGCAATTAAAAAAAACCGGATATATTTCACATTCAACATGATGCATGGACTTTCTTTTGATTATCTTGCCACATTGATAACTTCAATCTTTTCACCGCGATGGAGAATCACTCGGTCACGTTTAACAGCCGGAACAGCTGATTTTTTCTTTGTGTCCTCAGGGATGCCTGGCTTGAGGGCTGATGGGGAAGCTTTTCCTGCATCGGGCGCATGCGAAAGTTCGCTGAGGCGGATAAACTGGTGGTCATTTGCTGACTGAGTGCCCGCAGTCGTTAGGTATTCATTCCTTAAGGCCAGGCGTAATATGCCAGTGCTATCTGCCAGCATCAGTTTTGAAACGTCTTTATCAGGCACAATCAGCAGGGCGGAGTGGCTGTTCTTGCCATTGTTCGCATCGGATTTGTTGCTGTCTGATTTATCTGATTCATTCTCCGCCTTGGCATGCGCTCTTGCAGCCTCGGTTTCCTGAATGAGGTCTCCATAAGCAAGCACTTTGGCATCAGATAGCACCACCTGGGCAGAACTAATATCACCGGTCTCACGCTCTGTACGTAAATACAGCAACACGTCCACATGGTCTCCGGGTTTGATAAATCCGCCTACACCCACGACTTCATTCACTTTGATCGCAACTGCACGCTCGTTGGGGGCCAGTGTTTGCCCTAAAGAGCTGGTCGCTGGGAAATGTGAAATGCTTAATACAGCCCCTTTGCTGACCGCCGTGATGGGGATTTTTCCAATCAGTTTTTCAGGGCTGCTGAATGTCGACTCATCAGGTTGGGGCATCTCTTCAACTTCCATATCCTCTAACGACAGCACATGGCCAGCCACAATATCTGTTTTTGCAATGACCCTGTGATAAGTGGGGGCGACCACTTTCACAGCCTCCGCAGGTTTTTCTTGCGTAATGCGATAACCGAGATAGGCCGTGACAATTGCAGCAATCGCCATCAAAGTTGCCAATACGCGCAGGAAGGTACTATTCATGAGGCTTTCCCGTTATGTTTTCTAAAGTTCAATCACTGACGTGCCGGCCAGGTCAGTAGGGACTTTTGGAATTTGCCCAATGATGGGAAAAGTGAGGATGGGAATCATGGGGTCGTTTGTGTAGTTGCTGTAAATAACACGTACCGTCAAGCGATTGCCATTCATGGACAGTTGTACTCCGCTGTTGCCGGCGCCCAGTGCTTTATTCCTTGGTTTAGCCGGCAACCAGTTGAGTGAGTTGCCAACCACCGTTCTTACCCTTGGATCGACGCCATTACTGAAATACACCGCCATATTGGGGTATGACAGACGATCTATTGCGATAGCGGCGCGCGCACCTTCCTCTGCAGCATGGACAAAGGCGGATTGAATCAACATCACCAGTGCATAATTTACCAAGGCATAAAACAACGCAAAGAACAGCAAAAACAGCATTACAAATTCGATGGCGGCTGCGCCTTTTTGCCGCTTTTGTTTTCTAGAACCACCTATGTATGTTGTCCACAGCTTCATTTCATTATTCCTATTGCACATAACATGCCTATGCTTAACGCCGCACCAAAAGGAAACCATCTGCCCATTTTCACCGGGCGCTTGCCAACCCGCGCCATTATTATTTGTACAAGGCTACTGATAGATGCGATGACAGCGGCGATGACAAAACTAAATAAGGTGAAGTCTTTGCCCCCAATTAATGCAATCGCTAACAACAATTTCACGTCGCCCGCGCCAAGCAGATGGATTGCATAGGCTGGTAAGCTAAATAGTTGGCTCGCCAATGACGCAAATATGACTGACTGCCAGGGGGCACCAAGTATTGAATGTCCGGTGATGAATAGCCAGAGTAATGCAACCAGGCACGCGCCCAATGTCAACACATTGGGGATACGCTTTGCGTACAGGTCACCCGCTCCGACAGTCAAGGACCACACAATCACGGTCACTTCTGGGGCAGTCATAGTATGCGTCTCTGATCAATCGTCAGAACTCAAGTGGCTGGGAGAG
>CAKZJM010000420.1 GCA_936943315.1 uncultured Methylophilus sp.
TCTTTTCGATACTTTTTCCAAAGAATGATTGCTTAATGGTTCTAAATTCGATTCGTGCCTTTTAAATCCAAACTTATAGTGTTTCAGAAAATAAAAGACATCCATTTTAGTCAAATTCATTGGGAATGCTGAGAAATATAAACCAGCAAGATCTTTCATCTGCATTGTTACATTTAGATGTTTATAAATCTCAACACGGTGAAGGTCAAGCACATATAATTGTGGCGGACAGTGTTTGGCTTCTTCGCGTTTAAAACAAAAGTGGCAAATGTAGAAGTCGCGGTGATAAATGCCGTGGGCATGCAAGGTCCCGGCAATTTCGGCTACCCTGCGAATCAGGGCGCGCTTGTACCGCAACCGTGGGCGTTGCGTTTGCCAAGTGAGCGCAACGTCCTCCAAAGTAACAATATCGCCCAAGTCTTTGGTCATGACAAATGACTGCAAACTGGCCGGCAAACAGCCCTGTATACCATGTCCCACATAGGGTGTGGTCGGGATGCTCAGTGCGTT
Organism: uncultured Methylophilus sp.; assembly: GCA_936943315.1. Lineage (GTDB taxonomy): Bacteria > Pseudomonadota > Gammaproteobacteria > Burkholderiales > Methylophilaceae > Methylophilus. Next base: position 511 of record CAKZJM010000420.1, read on the forward strand.
CAGTGCTTGTATTGCCTCTACTTCATTACGCGCACTGACTACTGGCCGTTTCAGGGTCAGCCAGTTCTTGAAGATCTCCCGCCAGCCGACGCCTTGATGACGCTTGATAAAATAATCACGCCCCCCTAATCTCACCTTGAGAGTTTGCCGTGTTGCGACTGAACGATAGGTTTGGCCATCCACCTGCATTAGATATTGAAACAGGTCAGGTCGCGCCAGAATATCTGCCGGAATCTGATTGTCTTCAACAAACTTCAAAGTGGATTTCATGTTTCTTAGTCTTTAAACGTAGCCAGGAAACGTGAGCAATTCTTAATCGCTTGCAAGAGTTGTGGCTGGTTCTCAGCAGTGAGTGCGGCCTGCTGTTCCGCATTCAGCATTTCATCATTACGTCCGGACGGCTCATAATGCTTCATGCCATTTTGCTGATAAGCGATGCGATATTTCATATCTTTGGTCAACACACCAATCGTTCTCCAGTCGCTCACCACAATAAAATCACGTGCTTGTGTATCAAAAATGTTGCGTCCCAATGAATAATCTGAGGCTTCCGCTGGCGCGCCCAACGCTTGTAACAGTGTGGGTGAGATATCCAGGTGGCTGGTAACATTGGTAACCTCAAGCGGGTGATGTCCCGGCATCCACATGACCATAGGCACATGGGTTTGTTCCTCTACAAAGGTAGAGTTGTGGCCCCAGTTGCCTTTTTCAAGAAACTCTTCACCATGATCGCCTGTAATAATGATGATGGTGTTTTCCATGAGCCCTTGCGCACGCAACTCATCAATCACACGGCCAATTTGCGCATCTACCCAATGGGCAGCGTTTGAATAGCGGTTTTTGAACTCCCCGATTCTGGGCTGGAGTGAGGCACGCGACATGTTCCAGTAATTCACATCACCCAAATAAGGTGAAGCAATCACAGCTTGCTTAGGAAAGTCGTACCGGGCATGGGTGGATTCAAAAAAGAAAAAACTCATGAAGGGTTTGCTGCGGTCGCGCTGATTGAGAAAAGCGATTTGCTGGCTTGCGTTCCACTCATCGCGGCGCCATGGACTCATGCGATCCTCTGCTTCATGCAAATCGCTTAATGGAAATTTGGCGAATAAGGTTTTATTAAATTCCGGGTATGAAAATTTTGCGCTGGTACGCAAATCAAATTGATAGCCTAGGGACTGCAATCTATCCATGAGTAATGGCGATTGTTGCGCATGCAGAAAACTGGCCCAATAGGAACCATATAAGCCATAAAACATGCCAAATAACCCTTCCCGCGTCCCATTTCCGCTGGAATAGTGTTGTTTGAATAATATGCCCTGCTGGCCAAGTTGCCATGTGTTAGGCATGATTTCCGGCGTTAAACGGTCCCAACGTAGAGATTCCGCAGCAAAGATGACGATGTTGGGCGGGCGATTCACTGATTGGTAACGCAAAGGCTGTAATGGATACTTCAACCTTGACGTATCTACTGTTAAGTGATGATTATGATGCTGGTTACGCTCAATTTCCATCCCAAATCTGGCAGCCAGTTTCCGCATTAATATCTGCTGATAAAAAGGATATACTTCTGCCGTATCGAGCACCGCAGCTATGTTTTTAACATCGCTAATGCCGTAAATCAGTCCCTGTGTAGCGAATAATATTGGGGCGAGCATCCATACCAAAATCGCAGCACGCCTAAGCAGTTTCATTTGCGCATAACGTGCGCTTGCACTCCATAACAATGCTTGAATCAAAAAAACCAGCAACACCGACCATGCAATAGAAATATACGTCCCGCCACTTGTGCCAAGAGAGGCCAAGCCCCCTTTGGTGGTCATCAGGTTCCAGACAAAACTGTTAAAGTGAAACCGGTACAAGTCATAAATCATCAAATCGGATTTAATAAACATGAGTCCCGCACTCGTCAACCCTATAGCTAACCCTGCCAGTAATCGTGGATGACGTTTGAGGAAAAGGCTACTTAGCCAGGCAGGCAAGACTGCAATCAAACTGTAGAGAAATGCGTAGAATCCCCAAGCCGACACATGAAACAGCAAGGAAAGATTTGTTGCTGCTGCGATACCTTCAGAAAAAAATCCTGAAGTCTCCAAGAGCATATGTAACAGTGTCAGTAATAAAAAAAGCCGGAACGCGGCATGGTTAGAAGATTTCATCGTCTGGAATAAGGTAGTTATTGAAACGCTTCGTATGGGCGCAACTCAAGATGATGGCACACTGTGACGTGATGTTCCTTACAGTAAGCTTTCCAGTCCGGCATATCTGTCCAGTCAGCCACGAAAATGAAATCCAACCCTGCCCCGGTAGATGCCTGATGGTCAAAGCGGCTATCGCCTATAAACAAAGCCGGAAACTGTATTGCACCCTCTGCAATCATGCTTGCCAGATGCTCGTTCTTTTTGGTCGGACCGCCATAAATACCCAACTCAAACAAACCGTCCAGGCCACGCCGGGGCAAAATGCTCCTGAGTTCTTCTTGATCGCCTCCCGACATCAGCATCCATTGAGCTTGTGGCGTTTCCTTTTTGAGGTCATATAAAGCCGGAGCGACTTCACATTGCATCAGTGTTTCATCAAGAATTACGGTGAAAGTATCCATAAACGCCTTGAATAATTCAGGGGTCAACGGTTGCTTGATGATCTCAGTGATGTAATAGCGGATCTTGTCGTTGCGCGGAATGCTGCCGAGCTTGATATGGTAATCAACGAAAGCCTGTGCCTGTTCATCAGTACCGCCCATGCGCTTGGCAGTATTGTAATAAGCATCTACTTTGGTCTGGTTACTGTTCAGGACGACACCATCGCAATCAAGCACAATGGTTTTGTATTGGGTAAGGTCTGGTCGTTGTGACATAGGCTGGATAATAAAAAAGGCTTGTATTGCTACAAGCCTTCATTATAGACGATAGTCTTATGGCGTCGCTTATTTCGCTGCGACAATCGCTGACGCTTCTTTCGCCAACTTGGTGATGTGTGCCCAGTCTTTGTTTGCAACTGCATCTGCAGGAGTCAACCAGGTGCCGCCACAAACCACTACGTTAGGCAACGCCAAAAACTGTGGTGCGCTCTCTACGCTTACGCCACCTGTTGGGCAAAATTTCACGTCTGCAAAGGGGCCAGCAAAGCCTTTAAGCAGGTTGATGCCGCCCACAGCGACCGCTGGGAACAATTTCAGGAAGTAGTAATCATCAGCATTCGCCATCATGATTTCTGAACCAGTAGACACGCCTGGCAGTAATGGCAAGCCAATCTCACGGGCATATTGACCCAACTCGCTGGTGTAGCCTGGGCTCACGGCAAACTGGCAACCGACGTCTTTGGAGTTTTTGGCATCCTTGAGGTTACGTACTGTACCAGAGCCCAAAATCGCGTCAGGCACATGCTTGGCAATTTGTTCCATGGCTTGCAGAGCAACCGGTGAACGCAATGTCACTTCCAGCACTTTGATACCGCCTTCGAGCAAGGCTTCTGCCATTGGCACGGCATCTTCCACTTTGTTGATGACAATGACCGGAATCACCGGGCCATGATTAGCTAACTCTAATGTGCTCATGTTGTGAATATTGACCTAATAAATAAAAAAATTGTTTTTTAATCGCTTATTTCATGTAAATGAAGATTGCTAAGCAAGACTAGGCGCAGGAGCGAAGACAGTACGAAAAGTACGGCAAGCGAACTGCAACGACGTATTGCGACGCAATGTTCATTTACAGCCAGGTGACTGCGCCTTCTTCGGCCGACAGTACATTCCTGCGCATCCCGCCGAACAACTCGCGGCCTAAACCGTGAGAGTTGTAGTGACGTTTGGCGTCGCTCAACTCTTCCGCTTCGCGCTCGGCCCAGGTGTCTTCATCTACCAGTACGTTCAATTGGCCGACAGTCCCGTTAAGGCGGATAATATCGCCGTTGCGGATTTTGGCAATTGCGCCCCCGGCGCTAGCTTCTGGGCTCAAGTGAATCGCAGCTGGA
>CAKZJM010000421.1 GCA_936943315.1 uncultured Methylophilus sp.
AGGCGATTTGCATCAGGCTCAGCTGTATAAAGCCATAGATGACTACCGCTACCAGCAATAGCCTTAATAGATGTTGGGCGGATTGTGAAAGTCGTGTCAGTGGTATTGCAGAACTTTCCCCTGCGCCTAATAAAAAAGCAAATATGCCTAGAAAGGGGCTATACCATAAAGGGTATTCAAGCATGCTGTGCAGGCCGATCACACCAAGGCTGGCAAGCAACCACCAGGTCTCAAATGAACCCCTGAAAGACTTGAGGAATCCTCTTAACCATAAGAACAAAGCACCCACCACAATTAACAGAGCAAATACGCCCATTTCTGCCAGCAAGTTAAGAAACAGGTTATGCGCGTGTTCAAAGAGTATACGTGCTGGATTGGCGGCTGGATTGTCAGCGAGTAGCAGTGTTTGCCAGCGCATTTGCCCAACACCAATCCCAAGTAAGGGTTGCTGGCTAAATAAAGTGATGCTTGTCTGCCAGAATTGCCAGCGCAATGATACGGATGGCTGACTCAAGGCCTCCATGGCACGCTTGACGGGTGTATGAATCATTGCTTCGGGAAAAAATATCGTCAAGACCAATTGCAACAGTAAAAACGCAGGCAGTAACGCTAGACTCAGCTTGAATAAATACGCGGTGATTGCTGTGTCTTTTTGTTTTCTTTTAAAGACTTGGTTTAATACTCCAAACGACAAGGCAATCATGCTTAGATAAAGCATGGAACTACGCGAACCTGATAACGCCAGCATCACTAGTCCCATCAACAGACTCAAAACGAGCGTGCGTTTACGTATCGCTTGTTTGGTGTATGAATAAAACAGGGAGACGATCCCCAAACTGACGAAATCCGCGAAGTGGTTGCTTTGCCCAAGCATGCCATAGCTTTGTAACCGGGGAATGGGGAGGTTAACCCCCAACTGTTGCATTAACTGCAATATGACAAAGCCACCATTGATCGCGCAAGCAATCAGCAGCGAGTTGGCCAATGTCAGGCAAATGCTTTCCCAACCTGCCTTCTGGCGTAAGTGATATCCCAATGTTGTTATCAAAAATGCCCACGCGAAATAACCTTGAATCAAGCCAATATTGGGTGAGGCAGGTTGTGTGCCAAAAATGTCTTGTAGAGAGATGATCAGTAGCAATAGCAAGAAAATAGCACTTGATCTTGGCAGTGCCGGAGTTTGCCAGAAAGGCTTGGCCATTAATGGCAGCAGTGCGGCCAGGCCGATGAACGCCGCCATCCACTCGCTATAAAAATTAGGGATGGGAATGTCATGATACGCAATCATAAATGGCAGGCAAAACATGGCACCTACCAGATAGAGACTGCTTTGTGCCGAAAACAGCTTCTGCATCAATGACTTTGCTGTCATCTTAAGCTAAAGCTTTTCCAGCTTGGCATATTCCAGCATCAGTGTTTTCAGCCCGGCACTGCCAAAATTCACTTTTACAGCCAGATCGTTGGCGTTGCCTTCATAGCTCACCACTACGCCCTCGCCAAACTTGCTGTGGCGCACACTTTGGCCGATTTTAAAGGGATAACTGCCAGATTGTGCGCTGCTGACCTGCATTGGTTTCGCGGTGTATTGACCGCCCGCAGCATAAGGCTTGGCGACGGGCTTGCTGTTCAAGCGCTTGGTCAGTTCCGCCGGGATCTCATCGACAAAACGTGAGGGAATGCCATAGCGGACCTGTCCATGCAGCATCCGGCTTTGTGCGTAGGTCAGGTATAAACGCTGGCGCGCGCGCGTCACAGCGACGTACATCAACCGGCGCTCTTCTTCCAGTCCGCCATTTTCGTATGCGGCTTGGTCATGTGGAAACAGGCCTTCTTCCACCCCGCTGATAAACACGCTCTGGAACTCCAGCCCTTTGGCGGCGTGCACGGTCATCAGTTGGAGTGCCTCGTGGCCGACATCTGCCTGGTGGTCACCTGCTTCCAGACTGGCATGGTTCAAAAACTGTGTCAGCAGGTCAGCATCTTCATCCATATTATGGTGATTGCCCAGATCCTGTTTGCTAAAGGCCACTGCCGCTGTCACCAGTTCCTGCAAGTTTTCGATACGGTCTTCGCCTTCTTTATCGTTCTGGTAATGCGCCATCAGGCCGCTCAGATTAATGACCATTTCAGCCATTTCACCTAAAGGAATGCCATAGCCGTGATCGACCATTTGGCGGATGAGGGCGACAAAGCCCTCCAGCCCTTTGCTGCCCAGTGTGCCTTCGCCCACTTTGTTGGTGGCTGCCTGCCACAGGCTGCATTCGTTCTGGCGCGCCGCCTCTTGCAGTTGCTCCAGGCCGCGGGCGCCTATGCCACGTGGGGGGAAGTTAATGATGCGTAGCAACGCCGTATCATCATTGGCATTGGCAATCAGGCGCATATAGGCCAGTGCATGTTTGACTTCGGCCCGCTCAAAAAAGCGCAGGCCGCCATAAACACGGTAAGGGATGTTGGATGAAAACAGGGTGTGTTCCAAAATCCGTGACTGCGCATTGCTGCGGTAGAGCAGGGCCATGTCGCCCAGTGGCACGCCCTCTTTTTGCAGCATATTCACTTCATCCACAATAAATTGTGCCTCGTCCGTATCGTTATAGGCTTCGTAAATGCGAATCGGCTCACCCTTGCCAGCTGAAGTCCACAGATTTTTGCCCAAACGGTTTTGGTTGTTCGCAATAATCGCGTTCGCTGCATCAAGAATATTGCTGTGTGAACGGTAGTTTTCTTCGAGTTTGACAATGTTCTTTACGTTAAAATCATGCTGAAAGTCATTCATGTTACCGACGCGCGCGCCGCGGAAAGCATAAATGCTTTGGT
>CAKZJM010000422.1 GCA_936943315.1 uncultured Methylophilus sp.
TGGTTACTTTCTGGGGGACAAGCACCAGAAAGTGACTCGCCTACAGGCGAAACAAGATATAGCATTAAATTAAGAAAATGCTCATGGTACGAGCTGATTGTTTCAAGAATGAAAACCGATTTTTAGTTTAATCAAAAACTCTTATCTTTTTCATCAGCAACCCAATCCCCACTCTTCCCACCATGCTTTTCGAGAACGCGAACGCCTTGAATTGTCATGCCTCTATCAATCGCTTTACACATATCGTAAATCGTCAGCAGGCCGACTTGTACGGCGGTTAACGCTTCCATTTCTACCCCGGTTTGACCTGTGGTCTCGCATTGCACGCGGCAGGTGATATGGTTTGCAGTTTCATCTGCCATAAAACTGACATCGACGCGGCTTAGGCTGAGCGGGTGGCAGAGGGGAATCAGGTCACTGGTTTTTTTGCTGGCCTGGATGGCGGCGATGCGGGCAATGCCTAGCACATCGCCTTTTTTGGCGTTGCCTTGCAAAATGGTTTGCAAGGTTTCTGCTTGCATGCTGATGAGGCCCTCGGCGATGGCGACACGTTTGGTATGTGCTTTGTCACCGATATCGACCATGTGTGCTTGGCCTTGGTCATTGAAATGGGTCAGGCCTGAAGTGGGTTTTGTCATTGGTTTATAAGGTGAACTTTCTAACGTGAAAAGGATGAACTCAAGCGACTAAGTCGTTATCATAACAAGTTTGGTTGCTGATGGCAGGCCTGCGGACGCGCCATCTGTTTCAAACACTGGGATTCATGGCTTTAAAACACATTCAATATGCTGATCAACCTGTTAGCCAGCGCGCGTTGCGCTGGCTGGTTGTGTTGGGCCTGTCGCTGGCGCCGAGTACGGTCTTGTTGGCCAATAATGCGACCGGAATTTTTTCTGGCAAGCCTTACGAGCCGGATAATATGGACTTGAGTTTGCCGCCAGATTCGTCCAACCAGTTGCCTGAGTTGGGGGACGCTTCACAAACGGTGCTGTCATTGCGCGATGAAGAAAAGATTGCGCATCAGATACTCAAGCAAGTGGCGACCAGTGAAGATGTGCTTGACGCCGAGGTAACCGATTACTTGCAGGCGCTGGGCACGCGCCTGGGGGAGAGCAGCCCGGACCGTCAGCAAAAGTTTTATTTTTTTGTGGTGCAGGATAAAACCATCAACGCGTTTGCCATGCCGGGTGGCGTCATTGGCGTGCATACGGGTTTGTTTATGGCGGCTAATAGTGAGTCGGAGCTGGCGAGCGTGTTGGGGCACGAAATTGGGCATGTGACACAGCATCATCTGGCACGCATGCTGGCCTCACAAAAATACGATATGTTTAAAAACCTGGCGGCAACGGCGCTGGCATTGTTGATTGCCCGTTCAAACCCGCAGGTGGGAATGGGCGCCATGACCGCCGCTTCTGCTGCCGGGATTCAAAAGCAACTTGATTACACGCGCGAGCATGAGCGCGAGGCAGACCGGGTTGGCCTCACCATTTTGCAGGATGCAGGCTTTGATGTGCGCGCCATGCCCGCTTTTTTTACCACCATGCAGCGAGCAACCCGTTTTTCAGATGGTGGGAGCCTGCCTAGCTATCTGCGCACACATCCGCTGACAAGCGAGCGGATTGCCGACATTGGCAACCGTGTGCAGAATCTGCCTTACAAGCAGATCAACGAGAGTCTGGCTTTTTTTCTGATGCGGGCAAAAATCCGGGCTTATCAGGGCGCGCCGACCCAGATGGTGGAGGAGTTTCAGAACAACATTAGTGAAGGGCGCTTTCAGAACGAGATCGCCGAACATTATGGCTTGGCCTACGCCTGGCTGCGCTCAAACCAGCCTAAGAACGCGCAGGTGGAAGTGGATTGGCTGGTGCAGCATGGCATGAATAGCCCATATCTGGTGACGCTTAAAGGGCTGACATTGGCTAAATTGGGTCAGGTAGCGCAAGCGCAGACACAGTTTGTCCAAGGCTTGCAGCAATATCCCAAACACCGCATTCTTGCGCAGGGCGAAGCTGAGCTGCTTATCCGCAGTAACCAGTGGCAGCCTGCGGTGACATTTATCCAAAAGCAGCTGGAAACTTTCACTGATGACCCAAAGTTGTATGACTGGCTGGCAGCGGCTTACCAGGGGCAGGGCAAGCAGATGTTACGGCATCAGGCCTTGGGTGAGAGCTATGTGCGTAAATATGATTTGCCGCGTGCGATAGACCAGTTTGAGATTGCAAGTAAAGCCAAAGATGGCGATTTTTATTTGCAATCCAGGGTAGAAGCGCGCTTAAAATCGCTCAGGCAGCAACTCAAACTGGAGCAGGGTGATGATAAAAATGGATAGTCACAAGCACGCAGCCAACAACCCGCAAAGACGGGTGTGGGTAAAAGCAGGCATGCTGTTAGCTACCATGCCTTTATGGTTGGCGGCGCGCAAACTCCAGGCCGCTACCTGGTTTACGCAAGCGTTTGAGGCCAGGCAAACCGATCAAGTGATGGCGGCGCTTAAGGCGACAGCGGTGCCTGTCGCTACTGATCTCCAGATTGAAGCGCCCCAGAAAGCCGAAAATGGCGCAGTGGTACAAGTGGAGTTAACCAGTGATCAACCGGCGGGCAGCGTCAGCAGTTTGCGTTTGTTGGCCGATGCCAACCCGACACCGCTGATTGCCACCTTTGAACTGGGCAAGCAGGTGCTGCCCAAGCTGGTCACACGTATCAAGCTGGCGCAGTCAGGCGAGCTGATTGCGCTGGCACAACAGCCGAATGGGCAGTTCAGGCAGCAGCGCCGTCAGGTGGTGGTGCTGGAAGATGGCTGTGCCGGGAGCGAGCGCGAAGAACCGTTTGCCACCAGTATGAAAATGCGGGCACGGTTGCTGGCAGAGGGCCCTTTGGGAAAAAACATCACTGAACTAAAAATCATTATCCTGCATCCCATGCGTACTGGCCGCAGTAAAAACGATGATGGCCAGCTCATGCCTGCGCATTTTATGCAGTTGATGCAGGTGGTGCTGAATGGACAGGTGATCGTCGACGCCCAAACCGGCACCGGTATCTCGCGTAACCCTTACTTTACTTTTTATGTGGCATCCGCCAAGCCTGGGGATGTCATTGCAGTCAACTGGCAAGATAACCTGGGCTATGAGGGCCACGGAGAAGTCACAGTTTCAGCCTAGAGTTTATTGATAAATTATTTTTATTAATAAAATTAAAATAATCAATTTTACAT
>CAKZJM010000423.1 GCA_936943315.1 uncultured Methylophilus sp.
TTTGATTAGATAAATAATACAAATACTAAACTTGACTGAATGGTTTCCGAAGCCAAGGGTCGTGGGTTCGACTCCCGCCGGGCGCACCATTGATCAATGGTTATCACAGATGAGTGAATAAGCCTCGTATCACTGCTCAGCAATTTCCAGATGATCTCTCAGTCCACAAAGAGAGATTTCAACCACTTTAGATAGTTGATTTAAAGCGGACCCATCTTTGGCTCTTAACGCCATTCCGTGGATAACCAACAAGTAGTATTCCGCTAAATCTGAAGGGTTTGAGCCATTTCTAATTTGCTTCTCAAGAAGCGCAAGCTCGAATCGCTTTACCAATCTCTCTTTATAGTCCTCTCGATACGTGCGGACAAAATTCACAAGCTCAGCATGCTCTGGCGTTGCATTAATGGCTGACGTCATGATTAAGCAACCTCTAGGGTTTGCTGAATTCATAAAAAATTCCAAGTTCGCCTCTAAGAGTTTTTTTATGGCCTGATAAATATCAGGCTCTTCAGTCAGCGCTTTAAGTGGGCCGCTAAGCATCATGTCTGAATACTCTTTTACGGCTTCTACAAAAATTGAATCCTTATTGCCAAAGGCTGCATAAACACTGGGACCTTTCACTCCGATAGCCTCAACGAGATCGGACATCGTAGTTCCCTCATAGCCTTTAGCCCAAAACACATACATCGCATTTCTAAGTGCTAAAGCTTTGTCAAAGCTTCTTGGTCTTCCTGCTGGTGCCATCAATATTCCCCTTTAAAGCCTATTTATTGTTGTCATAAAATAAATATATAACGCAGATTACATAATTATGTTGACAAAGGCAACTCATTATCAAATAATGTAATCCAGGTTACATAATTAATGTGAATCTAAATTACTTGTCAACGTGAAAGGAAATAAAATGTCTTATTCAAAAACTTTGGTTACCACTATTCTTGGTCTTGTGATGGTGAACGCATCTGCTGCATTTGCAGATAACTTGAAATCCGAGTCCGAATTCATCAATCACACTTTGCTGGGCAATTGGAAGGCACAGACGGTATCCAAGAATGATGAAGTGCGTAATGTGGATGTCTCTAAAGACCGCTTTATGGACAATATTCTGGGTAAATTCAAAATCGTGACCAAAGAGAATCAGCTTGCAGAAAGAAATGTTGATCACTCTTTAAAAAGATATACAGAGCAATTCGGACAAGCGAAAAAGTCTTAACTGACTAGGGGCATCTTGTGAAAAGTCCATTGCGCAAGCAATGGACTTTTTAATGTGATCAAGCGTTGCAATTCCAACACAGCCACGTAGATATGGCCCGTTTGCGAATCAGATTCAGACCAGCCCGAAGGTTTTTCTCAAGCCCTTTTCGACCGGGCCCGCGGGCATAAAGCGCCTGAGTTTGGCAAGCAGACTGGCTTCGCCTTTAGGCGTATGTCGCATTTTCCACGGCTTTAATGCAGCGCCCACAATCGTGTCCGCCACCGCATCAGGCAAAGGCGCCTTTTGCACATTTTTCTGGATGGCCTGCGAAACTACCGCCAGCTCTTTTTGGTAATCCGCAATCTTGGTCGCAGTCTGCGGTGCATTCACATCTAAATTGGTCTTGGTGAAGGATGGCTCAATCAGCGAGACGCGAATACCAAACTGGCGAACTTCATGATCCAAAGACTCAGACAGCCCTTCAATCGCGTGCTTGGAGGCCGAGTACAGCGACATGTAAGGCGCAGGCAGAAAGCCTAATACCGAGCTGACATTGACGATACGACCAGAGCGCTGCGCGCGCATATGGGGCAACACGGCCTTGATCATGCGCAGGTGACCGAACACATTGGTTTCAAACAGGTGCTTGGCTTCGTCAATCGATGCCTCTTCCGTCGCCCCAAGCAAGGTGACACCTGCATTGTTGACCAATACATCGATACGTTTGGTCTCTGAAACTATTGTTTGTACGCCCACCGCAATGGAGCCTTCGTCGCGAATATCCATCTGCACCAACACCACATCTTTAATCGCTTGGGCGCTCTCGCTATTACGCACGGTTCCAAATACGCGGCAGCCCTCTGCCACAAACTTTTCTGCGACAGCGCGTCCTATGCCTGATGAGACGCCGGTGATAAGTACCACTTTAGAGTTTGACATGACGAATTCCTTTAACTGTTAATGTTGTGACTAAGAAAGATCAGGACTGCAACTTAAGCGGGCTTGATCTTGAACCAGATGGCATACATGGCGGGTAAAAACACCAGGGTCAGCACCGTGCCAGCAAAGGTGCCACCGATCAGCGTGTAGGCCAGCGTGCCCCAGAACACGGAATGCGTGAGGGGAATAAAGGCAAGAATCGCCGCCAGGGCGGTCAGAATCACGGGTCTCGCACGTTGTACGGTGGCTTCTACCACCGCGCGGAAGGGATCCAAGCCCGCCTGTTCATTTTCATGGATTTGGCCGATAAGAATCAGCGTGTTACGCATAAGGATGCCGGATAAGGCAATCAAGCCCACCAAGGCATTAATACCAAAAGGTTGCTGGAATAGAATGAGCGTCGGCACCACCCCGATCAGGCCAAGCGGACTGGTCAAAAACACCATGACCATGGCCGCCATAGAGCGCACTTGCAGCACCAGTATCAGTAACGTGATGGCCAGCATGATGGGGAATATAGGCAGCATCGCCACGGTTGCTTTGCCTGACTCTTCAATCGAGCCGGCCTCCATGATCTGGTATCCAGGCGGAAGCTTACTGATCAGCGGCTGTAACTGCCTGGTGATCTCGGTGGAAACATCGGGTGGTTGCAGCTCCTCTGCAATATCGCCGCGCACCGTGATGGTCGGCACCCGGTCACGGCGACGCATGATGGGCTCTTCCATACGAATATCGACCTTGCCCACCTGCGATAATGGGATACGCTGGCCGTTAGCGCCTGCTAATGTAAAGTCACCGAGTTTGGCTGGGTCTAACCGACTGTCTCCTGACGAACGTGCTATGACCTGTACCGTGCGAATATCTTCACGCACCTCAGTCACCGGGATACCCGTCAGCAAAAACTGCAGTTGTTGTGCAACTGAAGTAGACGTCAGGCCAACCGCTTGCAACCTATCCTGGTCCAGGGTGAGATGCAGCGCAGGGACACGTACGCCCCAGTCCGTATTGACTGTACGCATCATTGGGCTGGCATCCATCACCTGCTGCACCTGTTTCGCTATGTCGCGCAAGGTGTTGATGT
>CAKZJM010000424.1 GCA_936943315.1 uncultured Methylophilus sp.
AACAGAACCCCGACCATTGTGATTGTTTGGTCTATATTATTGGCATCTATATTCTCTCTTCTGTGGGTTAGGGTGAACCCATTTTTACCAAAGCAAGTGGGTCCTAATTTGGAAGTTTGTGGATTACAATGTGATTGAGATATGGTACAGATGCATCATATGATTAAAGTTTCGAACATCAATGAAGTCACTTTTGGAGGTAGAAGTGTATATCTGTGACTAGGTTCCAAGAATATGGGATTGCTTTGCAGCTGTTGGGTGCTTTTCTTAAAACAGTGCAAATGACAGGTGCTGTATATAGCCTGCGTCTCAACGAAAAAGGCAGCTTTGAATTTTTTCTGAATAGTGATTAACAACCACAAGTCCAGGTAGAGAATTCAAAGCTGAAGTAGAACCATACTTCTAATATAGGAATTTTTTGGTTTCTGGCATCATGTAATATGATCAAGTTTTCTCAGATTTGTTGTTCTATATCTATGCAATAAAGTATTTCAGGCTGGAGCCACTCTTGTAAAAGTTTGTGCCTGCAATATGTTGGGCAGGTAAAACATCATGTTAATTGGGAGGACTTCTCAGTTGGAACAAAGCATGAAATGATTTTGAATGTTGAATGCCAATGCTGTTGTATGTAACTGAACCATGGAACGAGTTTTGAGGATTAATAATTAATTTCAATTGTTTTTGGATAGACCGTCGCTATTCGGCCATCGATTTCAAGGGTTTTGATCATGATGTATTCTCCTGAGTACTCACTTTAAAGACCGTAAAAATATTAGGCACGGCAGAGTTTGACGCAGATTATTAATTAGGTAAAATATATAATTATTAATATTTAGTTCTATAAAAGTGATATATGGAAAGACTCAACTATCATCACCTGAAATACTTCTGGCACATTGTCAAAGTTGGCAGCCTGACCAAAGCCGCAGAAAAACTGCATATCTCGCAATCTGCCTTGTCGTCCCAAATCCGCCAGTTAGAAGAAAGTCTGGAGTGCAGCCTGTTTCTGCGGCAGGGCCGTAAACTGGTGTTGACGGAGTTTGGAAACCTGGCGTTTTCATATGCCGACTCTATTTTTACCAAAGGCATAGAACTGGAAAACCTGCTCAGGAAAGGGATTGCTGCCGAGCACCAGACATTGCGGATCGGCGTGCTCTCAACCATGTCGAGAAATTTTATTGAAAGCTTTGTTGAACCACTGCTGAACCACGCCAATATCAAATTGGAAATTGCTGCCAGCGGCCAGGCCAATCTGCTCAAAGCGCTTTCTAACCATCAGCTGGATTTGGCGCTCACCAATATCGAAGTGCGGGGGAACCATGACCAGTTATGGGAATGCATCCTGCTCGACCGTCAGCCGATCAGTGTGATTGGGCCTGCCAGCCTGGAGATCAAATCGGTCTTTTCTGCCAAATATGCGGACTACCCCTGGATTTTGCCCAACCAGGATAGCCCCATCCGTGCTGCGTTTGATGGCTTGTGCGCCCTCCATCATTTAGAGCCAAACATCATCGCCGAGGCGAACGATATGGCAATGCTGCGATTGTTAGCGCGAGATAGCATGGCATTAACTGTGATGCCGGAGGTAGTGGTAAAGGATGAGCTCAAAAATGGCTTGCTTAAATCGTTTACGCAACTGGAGGGTATTTTCGAGAACTTTTATGCCGTCACCGTGAAAAAGCACTTTCGCAACTATGAAATCAATCAGTTAGTGAATCAGTTTTTAGTTAAAAAAAGAACGATTTAAGCCTCTTGAAATTTTTTTAGCGATCCCTATTTTCACGTTATCAGCCCTTCGCTGATACTCATCTCGCCGCTGGAGGCATGATTGCCAGTTGCGTCAGCAATCTTCTCCAACGGTGTTTTTGTTGAACTTATTCGCTAAGGAGAATTGAACATGAACATTCGTCCCCTGTATGACCGAGTCATTGTCAAGCGAGTCGAACAACAACGGACGACCGCTTCCGGGATCGTGATCCCCGATACTGCCGCAGAAAAGCCTGAACAGGGAGAAGTCATCGCTGTAGGGAGTGGCAAGCAGCTGCAAGATGGCAGCTTAAGACCGCTGGAAGTCAAGGTAGGCAACCATATCCTGTTTGGCAAGTATGCCGGGCAAACCGTCAAACTGAACGGCGAGGAATTGTTGGTCATGCGCGAGGAAGACATTCTCGGCGTGATTGAATCCTCAACAACCGACCTCAAAAAAGTCGCTTAATCACTTCATTGCTTATACAGAAAGGAGAATTGAACGATGGCAGCAAAAGATGTGAAATTTCATGATCATGCCCGTACCAAAATTGTAAAAGGCGTGAATATCCTGGCCGATGCCGTCAAGGTCACCCTGGGACCTAAAGGCCGCAATGTATTGCTCGAGCGCAGCTTTGGCTCACCGGTGATCACCAAAGACGGCGTGTCTGTCGCCAAAGAAATTGAGTTGCAGGACAAACTTGAGAACATGGGCGCCCAAATGGTGAAACAAGTAGCCTCCAAAACAGCCGATGTCGCCGGAGACGGCACCACCACCGCCACCGTTCTCGCGCAAGCGATTGTGCAAGAAGGCATGAAGGCTGTGGCTTCAGGCATGAACCCCATGGACCTCAAACGTGGCATAGACAAGGCGGTGACAGCCTTGGTCGATGAACTCAAAACGATGTCCAAACCAATCACCACCAATAAAGAAATCGCCCAGGTGGGTTCAATTTCTGCCAACTCGGATGCGTCAATTGGCCAGATCATTGCCGACGCCATGGAAAAAGTGGGTAAAGAAGGCGTGATTACAGTCGAAGAAGGCAAGTCCCTGCAAAACGAGTTGGAGGTAGTCGAGGGGATGCAGTTTGACCGCGGCTATATCAGCCCCTACTTTATCAACAACCCTGATAAACAGGTGGCTGCGCTCGATGAGCCGATGATTCTGCTATATGACAAAAAAATCAGCCATATCCGTGACCTCCTGCCTACCCTTGAAACCGTAGCCAAGGCTAATAAACCCTTGCTGATTATCGCCGAAGAGGTGGAAGGTGAAGCGCTGGCAACCCTGGTCGTTAACAGCATGCGCGGCATCCTCAAGGTCGCTGCGGTCAAAGCACCTGGTTTTGGTGACCGCCGTAAAGCCATGTTGGAAGACATTGCCATCTTGACCGGCGCCACCGTCGTCTCGGAAGAGACCGGCATGCAACTAGAGAAAGTCACCGTGGAACATCTGGGCCAGGCAAAACGTGTGGAAGTACAGAAAGAGAACACCATCATCATTGATGGCGCAGGGGATGCTACCAAGATCAAAGCCCGTGTGCAGTCTATCCAGACACAGATTCAGGCGGCGACTTCAGACTATGACAAGGAGAAACTGCAGGAAAGAGTGGCTAAATTGGCAGGCGGTGTTGCAGTGATCAAGATTGGTGCGGCGACCGAAGTCGAAATGAAAGAGAAAAAAGACCGTGTCGACGATGCCCTGCACGCGACCCGCGCAGCGGTTGAGGAAGGCATTGTGCCTGGAGGCGGTGTTGCACTGTTGCGGGCCCGCAGCAAAATCAGCGCGCTAAAAGGCGAGAATGATGACCAGGAAGCCGGTATCCGCATCGTGTTACGCGCGATAGAAGAACCTTTGCGCGCCATCGTCAACAATGCGGGTGAAGAACCCTCGGTGGTGATTGCCCGCGTGCTCGAAGCACAAGGCAGCATCGGCTACAACGCCGCAACTGGCGAATATTTGGATATGGTGGAAGCCGGCGTGGTAGACCCGACCAAGGTGACACGCACCGCATTGCAAAATGCCGCTTCGATCGCCGGCTTGATTTTAACGACTGATGCGACCGTGGCTGAATTGCCTAAGGAAGAAAAAAAAGCACCAGCCATGCCCGAAATGGACTACTAATAGGTCATCACTCGGAACCATCAATGTTAAAAGCCCCGCAAGGGGCTTTTTTCTTAACAACTACCGCCTATCAGTAGGCGGTGGCAATCATAGCAATGCGCGCTTAAGCAGGCCTTCTAGGAGGCAAATGCCTGAAAGTGATACGCCCTTTACCCATGTCGTAGGGAGACATTTCGATGGTGATTTTGTCGCCTGCCAAAATACGTATTTTATGCTTGCGCATTTTGCCGCCGGTATAGGCCGTCAGCTGATGCCCGTTATCCAGCGTCACGCGGTAGCGTGCGTCCGGTAATACTTCTGTTACTGCGCCCTGCATTTCAATCAGTTCTTCTTTAGCCATGTAAGTCCTTATCAATAAACGAAAAAAGCCCGCAACCGGGCTTTATAAGCTGAGCGTGTGCCCAGACTTGACTAAGCAATGACTTGAATCGCTGAGGCTTGTTTACCTTTAGGACCAGTGGTTTCTTCATAAGAAACACGCTGGTTATCTGCCAGGCTTTTGAAACCGGCTGATTGAATCGCTGAGAAATGCGCAAACAAATCATCACCGCCGTTATCAGGAGTAATAAAACCAAACCCTTTTGCATCGTTAAACCATTTGACAATACCTGTAGCCATATTTAAATCCTTTAAAAAAATGAAAGGGAATATCCCTTAAAAAAGGCGATGGTCAAGTAAGCAGGATTAACGAGAGACCCAGAAGATAACACCAGTGAAAACAACAATGCTTGAACGTCGCACGCTCACTATGCGCCCTAAACCCGGCAATAGCAAACGTTATTTTCAAAAAAACCAAAATAAATCAATAATTTATTTCATAAAAAGCCTGGAATTCCCTGATTCTATATAGGCTAACGGAGCATTTCACAAATAAACTCACTGGATGCTGAAGACCACTCTTTTTCGAGACCGGGAGTGCTGTTTCAAACACTCAGCAAGTTGGTCACACCATCCAGCCCCACCACGTTAAGCGCGTACATGGCCTGTTCTTGCACCACCGGTTTGGCATGATAGGCCACCCCTACCGTCGCCACGGCCATCATTTTGAGGTCATTGGCACCATCGCCAATGGCAATCGTTTGGCTTGCGCTTAAGCCTAGCGCGTCACGCAGTTGCACTAGCTCGTCGGCTTTGCGCTGGGCATCGACAATGTCGCCCAGCACTTGGCCAGTGAGCTTGCCATCGACAATTTCCAGGGTATTCGAGACGGCATAATCTAGCCCCAGGGTGTGTTTGACATGATTGGCAAAAAAGGTGAAACCACCAGACACCACCATGGTTTTTATGCCATGTTGCTTGCAGGCATTGATCCATTCCTGTGCACCGGGATTAAATGTCAGGCGTTCGTCTATCACACGTTGCAAAGCAGCCTCCGGCAGACCTTTAAGCAACGCCACCCGTTTACGCAGGCTGGCAGCAAAGTCTAACTCCCCGCGCATGGCCGCTTCGGTAATGTCAGCCACCTGGGGTTTCAGGCCCATCATGTCGGCGATTTCATCTATACATTCAATCGCAATCAGCGTGGAATCCATGTCCATCACGCATAAACCCATGTTTTGCAAGCGATGGGCATCCTGCACCAGTGCGCAATCAATCTGCTGGCTGGCACAAAAGGCTTTCACGTCAACATAGTCACCCTCGGCCACCGGCAGGTAGTAGGCATGCTGGGCGACCTGCATGAATTGTGTGTGCCCTCCCACCAAGCCATGAATATGAGACAAATGCGCCATGCTGATGGCAGGGCCTTGAACCACTAAACGCATGATAAAAATCGTTCTTTAAACAAAAGCGCGATTATACCAGTTGCCCACTCAAACGCTGAGTACAGGCTGTTTTTAGGGAGTATTTCTGTTTTTGGATTGCTGCAAGCGATGATATGCTTGCAAGCAAATTAAAAAACCCCGGGGATTCTATGAAACAAGACTCACAAACACTGCCTTGGCTGAATCTGCCAAACTTGCCATTACCGCTTAAAGCACTGTTTATCGGCTACCTGCTGGTGGTTGGTGTTGGTTTGTGCATGGCCGGTTTGCAGATCATGCTCACACACGGCATGGCAGACGGCAAATTTGGCTTATCTGTGAATGATATTGTGTACAGCTACTACGGCGACCGCAGCGGCACTAAGCTCGCAAGCAAGCTAAATGGCTCCATGTCTGACAAAGCGCCACTGGCCGTCCGCCAGGACATTATTAAATGGGCGCAACAAGGCGCTCCCCAAGACCAGTGGGAATCACATTACAAACAGATTTTTGCGCAACACTGTGTGATGTGCCATAGCAATATTCCTGGCATCCCAAATTTCACCAAATATGAAGAAGTGAAATCTCGTGCTGAAGTGAATGAGGGTGCCACCATTAGCGGCCTGACCCGTGTCTCACATATTCACTTGTTTGGGATCAGCTTTATCTTTTTCTTCATTGGCCTGATTTTCAGCTTTGCAGTCAACGTGCCAAAAACGGCAAAAATTATCGCCATTGGCTTTCCATTCGCATTCCTGATTGTCGACGTCATGTCGTGGTGGCTGACCAAACTCTCGCCTCACTTTGCCTGGCTCACGATTATTGGCGGCATTGGCTACAGCCTGGCTTCCAGCTACATGTGGGTGGTCAGCATGTACCAGATGTTGGTGCTATCACGTAACGGCAAAGTCTACGGCAATGCCTGGGCGCAAGATTTATAATGAAGCCAGATCAGTAAAAGCCGCACTTGTGTGCGGTTTTTTTATTTGTAGTCTAGCCTTGCGGGGGTATTTGCGCGAAAATAGCAGCTTAACCATAAGAATCCTCTTTTTTCATGAATCTGCACGAATACCAGGCCAAACACTTACTGCAAAAGTACGGGTTGGCCACCCCGGCCGGTCTGGTCGTCCAATCTGAAGAAGCTGCCGCTGCCGCCACCAAAGAACTGGGTGGCGAAGCCTGGGTAGTCAAGGCGCAAGTGCATGCTGGCGGCCGTGGCAAGGCAGGCGGCGTGAAAGTCGTCAAGTCTGCCCTCGAAGCGCAAACCGTTGCGGGTGGTTTACTAGGCAAACATTTGGTCACTTACCAGAATGCGCCTGATGGCCAGCCTGTCCACCAGGTGCTGGTAGAACAAACGCTACCGATTTCGCGCGAACTCTACCTCTCTATGCTGGTAGACCGCACGCTGGAACGCGTGGTGATGGTCGCTTCCAGTGCGGGCGGCATGGACATTGAAGAGATCGCAGCCACCCAGCCAGAAAAGATTTTGCAAGAAGTCTGTGACCCACTCAATGGTTTGGTTGATTACCAGGCACGCAACCTGGCGTTCGGCTTGGGGCTGAGTGGCGACCAGATTAGCGCGTTTACCAAACTGGCAAAAGGCCTGTATAAACTATTTAAAGACAATGATTTGTCTTTGCTGGAAATCAATCCGCTGATTGTCACAACCGATGGCAAACTGGTGGCGCTGGATTGCAAAATGATCGTCGATGATAACGCGTTGTATCGCCAGAAACCATTTGCTGAGATCCGTGACTGGTCCCAGGACGACGCCAAAGAAGCCGAAGCGCATCATAGCGGCCTCAATTACATTGCCTTGAACGGCAATATTGGCTGCATGGTGAACGGTGCGGGTTTGGCCATGGCGACCATGGACCTGATTAAGCTGCATGGCGGCATGCCAGCAAACTTCCTCGACGTAGGCGGCGGTGCGACGGCTGAAACCGTGACCAAGGCTTTCAAGATTATTTTGTCTGACAACAATGTGAAAGCGATTCTGGTCAATATTTTTGGCGGCATCATGCGTTGTGACATTATCGCCACCGGCATTATTACGGCGGTCAAAGAAGTCGGCATGACCATCCCCGTGGTGGTCCGCCTCGAAGGCACCAACGTTGAGCTCGGCAAGCAAATGCTGCGCGACAGCGGGTTAAACATTATTTCTGCCGAAGGGTTGACTGACGCTGCCCAGCAAGCGGTTCAAGCAGTCAGTAAGGGTGTGTAGTCATGGCAATTTTAGTGGATAAAAATACCAAAGTGTTGTGCCAGGGCTTTACCGGCAAACAAGGCACATTTCATTCTGAGCAAGCGCTGGCTTACGGCACCAAAATGGTCGGTGGCGTGACGCCAGGCAAAGGCGGACAGCAGCATTTAAACCTGCCGGTGTTTAATACCATGCGTGAAGCGGTCAAAGAAACGCAGGCCAATGCCAGCGTGATTTACGTACCGCCACCGTTTGCAGCAGACTCCATTCTGGAAGCCGCTGACGCAGGGATTGAATTGATTGTATGTATTACAGAAGGCATTCCGGCGCTGGACATGTTGAACGTGAAAGCCGCTTTGCGTGCCAATGGCACCAAGCTGATCGGCCCAAATTGTCCAGGCGTGATTACCCCGGACGAATGCAAAATCGGCATCATGCCGGGCTTCATTCACAAACGCGGTAAAGTTGGCGTGGTATCACGCTCTGGCACCCTCACCTATGAAGCCGTGCATCAAACCACCGCATTGGGCCTCGGCCAGACGACTTGTGTCGGTATTGGTGGCGACCCGATCAAGGGCTTGAACTTTATTGAGTGCCTGGAACTCTTTCAAAAAGACTCTGAAACAGAAGCGATTATCATGGTGGGCGAGATCGGCGGTAGCGATGAAGAAGCGGCGGCAGACTTTATCAAGCACCATGTCACCAAACCAGTGGCCGCCTACATTGCAGGCCTGACCGCACCAAAAGGTAAACGCATGGGCCATGCCGGAGCCATTATTTCGGGCGGGTCAGGCAAGGCTGAAGACAAGATTGCTGCACTGGAAGCTGCTGGTTGCGTGGTGGCGGATTCACCCGCAGGATTAGGCCAAGCCGTGTTGGCAGCAATGCAGCGTGCCAGCAAATAACCATTAGGAGATCAAATGAGGCATACCCAGACAACCTACCGTGGCAGCCTGCTGCTGTGCGCTGCCATGCTGTTGCTGGGTCTGTCATTCACTGCCGGGGCCGCCAGCAAGCAAAAAGGTAAACCAGCCCCTGACAGCCCTATCATAGACAAATCGGCCATGGAAGTGGCTCCGGCCGACACCAGTGCCGATATCTCCTACTTGCTGATTGCTTCATCCAAAGGCGACGTGGCTACTGTCAGGGCCTTGCTCAAAAGTGGCGCCAACCCTAACGTGACCGATGGCGAAAAAATCACGCCTATTATGTATGCCGCCCGTAAAAATCAGGCAGAAGTCATCCGCGAACTCCTGGCGCACGGCGCCGATATCAATGCCAAGGATCAAGGCGGCTGGACGGCACTGATGTTTGCGGCCAAGAAAAACAATCTGGATGCGGTTAAAGTGTTGCTTGAAAAAGGCGCGGACGTGAAAGTGCGCGACCCGGCTGGCTGGAGCGCCCTTGGCCTGGCAGCGACCTCCGGCTTTAGTGAAGTAGTCGGCCTAGTGATTGCACGCGGCTTTGATGCCAATGTCCGTTCATCTGATGGCAAAACCGTACTCATGTATGCGGCAAAAAGTGGCGATGTCCCTACAATTACGACGATCCTCTCTCACGGCGCAGATGCCAACCTCAAAGACAAGCTGGGGACCACCGCCCTGATGATTGCCGCCCGCGAAGGACATACCCCGGCGGTGAGTTACCTGGTGGAACATGGCGCTAAAATCGATGAAGAAGATGAACATGAATGGACAGCCCTGACCTGGGCAGTGCAGAAAAACCAGGTGGAAGTCGCCAAGGCCCTGCTGGAACATGAGGCGGATGCGAATCATAAAGACAGTGAAGGCACGCCACTGCTGCACTTGGCTGTCAGCAACAACTCACCGGACATGGCTCGCCTGTTACTGGAGCATGAAGCCAACGTTAAAACCCGCGACCAGTATGGGTTAACTGCTTATGTTTACGCGCTCAAAGGCCAGAACCCTGCCATGGTCGAGTTGATCAAGGCGGCTGGCGGTAAATACTGAGCCTTTTCAGCATCAATGAAGGCATCATGAAACTCGCAATTGCCCAAATGAACTGCATGGTCGGTGCCATGCAGCAAAACGCAGAACGGATTCTGAGCCTGGCTAACCAGGCCTATGCGGCAGGCGCCCGTCTGTTACTCACCCCTGAACTGGCATTGTGCGGCTATCCCCCAGAAGACCTGCTTTTCAGACAAGACTTTCATGCCGCCAATCAGCGTGCCTTGCAATGGCTGGAGCAACATCTCCCTGCCGAAATGGCTGTCATTGTGGGTCACCCGCATGATGTGGATGGCAAACATTACAACGCAGCCTCTGTAATTCACTCTGGCCGCATACAGGCGACTTATTACAAGCATCACCTGCCCAACTACAGCGTCTTTGACGAAGAGCGCTATTTTGAAGCGGGCGAGTTGCCAGTGGTGTTTGAATGGCATGGCGTGCGCTATGGCATCCTGATTTGCGCTGACAGCTGGGAACCAGGACCTGCCCTGCAGGCGCTGCAAGCCAATGCGCAAGTGCTATTGACGATTAACGCCTCGCCTTATCACATGCATAAGCAACACACGCGTTACCAGGTATTGCGTGACCGCATCAAGGAAACCGGCCTGGCCATGGTATATGCCAATATGGTCGCTGGCCAGGACGAACTGGTGTTTGATGGCGGCTCATTCAGCATGAATAGCCAGGGACAGCTCATGCATGAACAACCCATGTTTGAAGAGCATCTAGGTTATCTCGACATTCAGGACTGCCAGCCGCAACCGGCTGAGATCACTGCCCCGCTCTCTACCGAAGCGGCTGTCTATAAAGCTTTACTACTGGGCTTGCAAGACTATGTGAATAAAAACCGGTTCCCTGGCGTGGTACTGGGGTTATCAGGGGGCATAGACTCGGCCCTGACACTGGCCGTTGCAGTGGATGCCCTAGGGAAAGATCGCGTGAAAGCGGTCATGATGCCCTCGGAATTTACCGCGGGCATCAGTGTAGAAGATGCCGCAGAAATGGCACGCCTGGTGGGTGTCGAATACAGCGTGCTCCCCATCAAACCATTGTTTGAGGGCTTTTGTGAGACACTGGCAGAAGAATTTACCGGCACAACTTTTGACACCACTGAAGAGAACTTGCAGGCACGCATCCGCGGCATGTTGCTGATGGCGATCAGTAACAAATTTGGCAGCCTGGTGCTGACCACCGGCAATAAATCTGAAACAGCAGTCGGCTATAGCACGCTCTATGGTGACATGGCAGGTGGTTTTGCCTTGATTAAAGATGTGCCTAAAACACTGGTCTATAAGCTGGCAACCTATCGCAACACCCTAAGCACGGTGATTCCTGAAAGAATCATCACCCGTGCACCCAGTGCCGAACTGCGGGCCAACCAGACCGATCAGGACAGCTTGCCTGCCTACGAAATACTGGATGCCATCATGGAAGCCTATGTTGAGAAAGACCTCAGCATTGATGCCATTATCCGCCTGGGCTATACCGAGGCGGATGTGCAGCGTGTGACGCGTTTGATAGATCGTAACGAATACAAACGCAGGCAAGCGGCAGTGGGCGTACGGATCACTGAGCGTGGTTTTGGCAAAGACCGCCGCTACCCGATTACATGCAACCTGGCTTTTTAAAAGTGATATTTGAATAAAAAGCACTGCTTGCGTAAAATGATTGAGAAAGTTTTATCCACGGAGCGTATATGAAAAAAGTAGAAGCCGTCATTAAACCCTTTAAGCTGGATGAAGTGCGTGAAGCTTTGTCTGCCATTGGCGTCAATGGCCTGACCGTGACTGAGGTCAAAGGGTTTGGCCGCCAGAAAGGCCACACCGAGTTATATCGTGGCGCAGAATACGTGGTGGATTTCCTGCCCAAAATCAAAATTGAAGTCATTCTGGCCTCGGATATGGTGGATGGTGCGATTGAAGCCATTATCAAAGCCGCACATACCGGCAAGATTGGCGACGGCAAGATTTTTGTCTCCTCTGTCGAACAAGTGATTCGTATTAGAACCGGCGAAACCGGCGAAGCTGCGATTTAAACAATCTTGACCTGACCGGGTGGCTG
The DNA here is from genome assembly GCA_936943315.1 of uncultured Methylophilus sp. Taxonomy (GTDB): domain Bacteria; phylum Pseudomonadota; class Gammaproteobacteria; order Burkholderiales; family Methylophilaceae; genus Methylophilus. The sequence goes on from CAKZJM010000424.1 coordinate 11,848, forward strand.
CCTTTACAGGCGCCACCCGGTTTGTTTTGCATGCCTTAGCCTACATGTCGCTCACCCTGATTAAAACCATTCTGTTACTCGCAGCAGCTAACTTGTTTATGCTGTTCGCCTGGTATGGTCACCTACGAGACTTACACCAGAAACCCTTGTGGATTGCCATCCTTGCCAGCTGGGGCATCGCCCTCATTGAATATTGCCTGCAAGTGCCTGCCAACCGCATCGGTTTCACGCAACTCAACCTGGCCCAACTCAAGATTCTGCAAGAAGTCATCACCCTGGTGATGTTTGTACCGTTTGCACTCATGTATATGCATCAACCCTTAAAATGGGATTATGTGTGGGCCGGATTATGCATGATGGGCGCGGTTTACTTCATCTTCAGGAACTGATCAAACTCCGATAGCCCTAAAGGGCTATTTCGCCAATGTCACACTGTCTTCATAATGCACTCCAAGCAACATCTCAATAATATGAATCGGGGAAAATTATGTTGAAAAAACTTTTGATCGCAGCTTCTTTGCTGGCCAGCACTTCTGCTTTCGCTACCGCCACAACAACGACATTCAGCGGCGTTGACCACCCAGGCGTAAGTGACTCTAAAACAACCAAAATAAGCATTTCATATACTGGTGGCAACTTTGATTTAACAGGTGTTCTGGATCCAGATTTCAGATTATTGAACCCAATCAATTCAGGGTTGTATCAAGGCATTACCTTGGTCAGTGATTCAAACGATACTTTTACTTATGCACCTATTATTACTCCAATCCTGATTGGCTCTGACTTGACCAGATGGACATTCAGTGCATCGAACCTGGCTGCAGGTAACTACACACTGCAATTCAACCTGTTGTTTGGTGGCAGCTATGAAGGTAGCTACACCATTACCCCAGTACCAGAACCAGAAACATATGGCATGATGTTCGTCGGATTGGCTTTGATGGGCGTGATTGCTTTCCGTCGCCAGAAAAACAGCTAATTAGTGATCTGATCAAGCCTCATAAAAAAGCCTCACACTCGTGAGGCTTTTTTTATTGCTCAAACCAATCTGAAAAGATTAGCCTGCAAACACTTTGCGTACCAAGTGAAGGTCTTCGGCGGTATCCACGCCACTGGCAGGCGCATGTGCGGTCACCGTCACCGCAATTTGAAACCCATGATATAACACGCGCAGTTGCTCCAGGCTTTCTATTTGCTCTAATGTAGTCACGGGCAAACTGGCATATTGCTTTAAAAAGCCGACGCGATAGGCGTATATGCCAATGTGTCGGTGAGCCACCAGTGGGTCGCAATGCTCTCTGTCACGCGGAAACGGAATCGCTGCACGGCTGAAATACAAAGCCTGCTGCCTGGCATTTAAAACCACCTTCACCACATTCGGGTTCTCAAACGCTTCTGGCGCATGTAAGGGATGGCAAGCGGTAGACATGACCGCTTGCGGATCATTGGCTAAGGTAACAGCTACCTCATTAATCAACACCGGATCAATCAGTGGCTCATCACCCTGCACATTGACCACAATGATGTCGTCTGACCAGACTTCAGCAATCCGGTCTGTGCCTGAAACATGGTCTATGCGTGTCATCACGGCTGCAATATGATGTGAGTGTGCAGCCTGCATCACTTCTTCGTGGTCAGTGGCAATCACCACTTCGTTTGCCTGGCTTTTGGCCGCCTGCTCAGCCACCCGGACCACCATGGGTTTGCCGGCAATTTCCAGCAAGGGCTTACCCGGCAAGCGGGTACTGGCGAAACGGGCTGGGACAACAACTTTAAACATGCATTACTCGCTGTATTCGTGTTCGTCCAAACGGCGGGCTTCATCTTCAAGCATGACCGGGATACCGTCTCGTATCGGATACGCCAGGCGCGCTGCTTTGGATACCAGCTCTTGTTTTTGATTATCGTATACCAGCGGGCCTTTGGTCACCGGACACACCAGGATTTCCAGTAATTTAGGATTCATGTTTACTTCCTTTGCGTTGTTGCAATAAGCCTGCAATATGCGCGATGAGCGGCAATTGATGCCCCACAGGCTGAAGTTCAGCGCTCACTGGCAAAAACCAGGCGTTGTTTAATCCAAGATGCTGACATTTTACGGCATCTTTCTCGGTCATCAGCACGGTTTTTCCATGCAAAGAATCAAAATCTGCGTGCGTATAGGCATGATGATCTGCCAGTGCCCTTTGCCCGGCGTGCAAGCCAAGGTTTTGCACCAGCTCAAAAAAACGCTGTGGATGACCAATGCCAGCCATCGCTACCAATGATTGACTGCTCAAAGCCTGGGTAGAGGTTGCACTTGTAAAATCACTCACGGCGGTCCACGCGCCGGGTTGTAATTGCAACCGGTAAGACGGAACATGCGATGCCGCCACCGGCAATTGGCCAGTTTCGACGACGACATCCACTTGATGCAACCGATGGAGCGGTTCACGTAAGGGGCCCGCTGGCAGGAGTCTACCGTTACCTAAGCCCAGGGGCCGCTGCACAACTGCAATTTCGATATCCCGCTGTAAGGCATAATGCTGTAAGCCGTCATCACAAATAACCACATTGACCTGAGGATGCTTATTTAACAAGGCAAACCCGCCTGCTACTCGCGAGGCGTTTACCCAAACCGGGCAGCCGGTGCGTTTGGCGATTAATACGGGTTCATCCCCAAACACTTGAGGCGGGCTCTCAGGCATCACTTCGCCCGCCTGCTGGCCGCCATAGCCCCGGCTCAAAATACCGGGGGAGTAACCTGCAGCCTTAAGCGCTTGAGCCAGGTAAATGACCAGAGGCGTCTTACCCACACCGCCGACCGAAATATTGCCAACCACAATGACTGACACGGGCAATGACTGGCTTGAAAACAGGCCGATTTTGTAGCAGAAACGTCGTATCAACGCTAATAATGCAAACAGCCATGACATTGGTAGCAGCAGGCATTGTGCCCACTCCTTCGTTTGCCACTGCCGCTCAAACCATGCCTGCAACATCAGTCGTCTTGAAACTGTTTATGATAGAGCCGGCTGTAATATCCGTTTTCGGCCAGCAATGTTTTGTGCGTTCCGGTTTCTATGATTTTGCCGTGATCCATGACAAAAATCCTGTCGGCGTTTTCTACCGTACTCAGCCGGTGCGCAATGACAATGGTAGTGCGGTCACGCATCAGGCGGTCCAGCGCCATCTGTACATGCAACTCAGATTCGCTATCCAGCGCAGAGGTTGCCTCATCTAGCAGCAGCACAGGGGCATTTTTTAAGATGGCACGGGCAATCGCGATACGCTGGCGTTGACCGCCGGACAAACGTACGCCCCGGTCACCAATCTCGCTCTGCAATCCTTGTGGCATTTGCTGGATAAACTCCCATGCATTGGCCGCCTTGGCGGCGTCAATCACCTCTTGCTCACTGGCGTCACGTAAGGCGCCGTAGGCTATATTGTTGAAAATCGTGTCATTGAACAACACGATATCCTGGCTCACGAGTGAGAACTGCGCGCGCAAATTATCGAGCTGGTAATCGCGGACATCGTGACCATCCAGCATGACCCTGCCTTCCTGTGACTCATAAAAGCGTGGTAACAGGTTCACCAGTGTGGTTTTACCGCTACCGGAACGCCCAACCAGCGCAACCTTTTCACCGGCCTGAATTTCAAAACTCAGTGCGGACAAGGCATCCTTTTTTGCTTGCGGATAACGCACGGTCACTTGGTCAAACGTTAACTTCCCTTGCACGCGCGCAGCTTGATAGCTGCCGTGATCTACCTCATTTTCAATATCCAGCACCTCAAACACACTTTGTGCGGCAGCCAGGCCAATCTGCAAATCTTCATTCGCAGAGGTAATGTGCTTAATTGGCGCAATGAGCATCATCAACGCACCCACAAAGGCTGCAAACTCTCCCACGGTAAATTGCGACAACGCATAAAACACCACCAAACCCAACACCAGTGCAGACAAAATTTCAATGACAAAACTGTTGAGACCGGAGATCCGCGCCGTACGCAGCTCTAACTGGCGATTGCGGCTCACCACCGCACCAAAGCGGTCATTTTCAAAAGCTTGCGCGCCAAAAATTTTGACGATTCGTTGTGCAGCAATGGCCTCTTCTGCGGTCTTGGTAATTTCACCCACCGCTTGCTGGACCTTTTTTGCATTGGCACGCAATTTGGGCGTTGTGCGGGCAAGATATAAGCCCATCAAGGGCGCAACCATGGCAAAAATCAGCGTTAACCGCCAATCGAGATACAGCATATATCCAATCAAGCCAATGACTGTGAGCACATCGCGTAAGACGTTTAATGCAGAACGCGTAACCACCGTAGACAGACGCTCAATATCGTAGGTCATTTTGGAAACCAGCAGCCCGTTAGAGTTGGCATCAAAAAAACTGACTGGCAACATTAACAACTTGGCAAAAATCTGCTTACGCATTACCTCAACCACTTGGCGGGCGACGGTGCGCAAACTATACACAGAAAAAAATCCTGCCACTGCGCGGATTGCCATCAGGCTAAACAGCATTAAAGGCAACACATACGCCTCTTCCCCGGCAGAGCGGGTAAACCCTTCGTCTGTCACCTTTTTAATCAAAGCCAGAAAAAAAGTATTGCTGGACGCCAAGATGGCGGTAGACACCATGGACAAGGCAAATTGAAACTTATAATGCCAGGCATAGGCAAATAAGCGTTTGTACAATAACACGGGGTTACTGATGGAGACTGATTCAGAGGAAGACTTACGTGCCATGGTTTTTTCTCAGGCAGACTAAAAACAAACAGCCCGCCAAGGTTGACGGGCTTGTTGATGGGCAACCGCTATCTGTAGCCCATTATGCATTAACGCGAATTCACCTGCGTCGCAAAAGTGATATGGGTGTAATTGGCCATCCGCGCCGCTTCCATGATATTCACCACAGACTGGTGAGTGGCTTTGGCATCGGCATTGATAATAATGGTAGGCTCTTTGCCTGCCGGGCTCTCTGCCCCTGCTTGCGTCAGGGCAGCAGACAGGTCAGACACGACTGCACCATTGGCTTCTTTACCATTGACCAGATAGCGACCGCTGGCATCCACTTCAACCGTGATGGTGAGTGGTTTTTCCTGCGGGGCATTGGCATCCGCAGTGGGCAGGTTGATCTGTAATTCGCTGGTCCGTGAAAAAGTCGCGCTGACGATGAGAAAAATAATGATCACCAGCAACACGTCAATCAACGGAATAAAGTTGATTTCCAGCTCTTCGTCACGCACACCACGTTTGAAATTCATAAGGTTACCTTTATTTCAACGACGCTTAAGTACGGTCACCGTGGATAATTTCCACCAATTTGATGGCCTGTTGTTCCATGTCGACCAGAAAACCATCGACCTTGCTGCGGAAATAACGGTAAGCAATCATGGAAGGCACTGCTACGACGATACCCGCAGCAGTGTTGTACAGTGCCACTGAAATACCCCGCGCAAACTGCGCCACATCATGACCGCTGGCGGTAAAAGAACCAAACAACTCGACCATCCCGATCACGGTACCCAACAGGCCCAGCAAAGGCGCCACTGTTGCGATGGTGCCCAGGGTCGGCAGATATTGTTCCAGTTTATGGGCGACCGCGCGGCCAGTTTCTTCAATGGCCTCTTTGGTCACTTCGCGGGAGTTGTTCATGTTAGCCAGGGCGCTGGCAAACACTTTACCCAACAAGGAGTGTGCCTCAAGGCGGCTCAAGGTCTCGCGGGTCACACCGCCCTGTCTTAACCAGTTTTGCACTTCCGGCAACAATTGGTCTGGCGTCACGACTGAGGCTCTTAATGCCCAGAAGCGTTCAACGATGATCGCCAAAGAAATCACGGAGGCAATCACTAAAGGCCAGATGGGCCAGCCGGCCGCTAAAATAATTTCCCACACAGCAAATACTCCAGTTGTTTTTTTAAACTTCCGCTACTTTAGCGTTAACCCGGCCTGAGGGCAAGTTTTGTGCGGTATCCATCAGGTTACAATTGCCATCAATATGACTTAGCGGCGCCCATTGCTGTTATCTTCATAGTCATCCTCCCAATAATGCGGTTCGACTCGCCGCCAGCGGGAAACGTGTGGTTGTTGGCCTTGCATGTAGTCCAGCACAATCGCGCCATCCCTGTCAGAACGCAACACTTCGGCCCCCAGTGCCTCGTAACGTGAGACCACGGCCGGTTTGGGGTGACCAAAACGGTTGAGGTAACCTACCGTCGCAATGGCTATCTCAGGCTGCACGGCCTGAATGAAGGCCTGGCTGGATGAGGTTTTACTGCCGTGATGCGGCATGGTCATCACCTGCGAAGCCAGCCCGCTCGCTGCAGTAGATGCTAATAAGGCCTGCTCGGCATAGTGCTCAATATCGCCAGTCAGCAACAGGCTGCCATGTGCTGACACCACCTGGATGACGCAGCTTTTATCATTATCTTTGATGCTGTCCGGTAAAGACTGCGTGGGATAGAGCACACGGAAAGTGACTTGATCCCATTGCCATTGTTGCCCGGCATGACAAGGCTGGCGCGGTATCGACACCGCTTTTGGAAAAGCCTGTAACTGTGCGAAAAAATGAGCATCAGAGGTCAATGAGCTCAGCAGTTGTCTGGCGGGCACGCCTGCCATGACAGAAGCCATGCCACCGACATGATCATTGTCATCATGAGAAATTACTGCGGTATCTAGCTGGCTGATGCCAAGATGTCGCAAATAAGGCAGTACGATGCGCTGGCCGGCATCGCTCTGCGCATCGTAAACGGGGCCAGCGTCATACAACATGGCGTGCCGCGCAGTTTGCACCAGCACACTCAAACCTTGACCGACATCAATGATGGTGACCCGCATCCGCCCTGGTTCTAAAATATGGGACCGGGGCAAACACAACGGTAGCCACAACAGCAGCCCGGCCCAGCGCAATGGCCAGCCTCGCGGCATCAGCCACACCAGCGTACCCACTAGCGCCATTTGCCAGGCCCAAAGCGGAGGCGTCGGCAGATAAGTCACGGCCCACGGCCATTGCCGCAGCAGTTGCAAGGCATAGGCACACGTTTCCCATAAAGCCGCGGCGCCATGCAGCAGAACATCAACTGGCAACACTGCTCCGGCGATGGCCAGCGGCACAACGCCCAGGCTAACGACAGGAATGGCCAGCCCGTTGGCTAACGGTGAAACCAGTGACAGCTGGTTAAAAAACATGATCAACACGGGGACAAACGCCAGCGTCACAACCCACTGGGTTTGAATCGCACTTTGCCACCACCGGGCCGGGCGCAAGCGGCCGCCCATGGCGAAAGCCAGAATCGCCACCGCCCCGAACGATAACCAGAACCCAGGCGCCAGCACGGCCCAGGGATCAAGCAACAAGACCACCCACATGGCGAAACACAGAATCCAGGAAAACGGGAAGCGTTGCCGCAGACTTAACATGAGTAATACCGTAAGCAGCATATACAGCGTACGCTGGGTGGGAATCGAAAAACCCGCCAACGCAGAGTAAACGATAGCCACCATTGCGCCACCAGTGCTGGCAGCGAGCCTGGAAGGAATATATAACGCCCAGCGGGGCCGCAACCGCCATAAGCCCCCAGCACACCAGTAACCCACTGCGGCCAGCATGGTGATATGCAAGCCGGAAATCGACACTAAATGGTTGATGCCCGTATCCACAAACAACTGCCAGTCTGGTGGTGCAATCTGGCTGTCGTCTCCAATCACCAATGCGCGCAGGACGGCACTGGCGGACGTGGTGCCCAAAACCTGTTCAATCCGCTCACCCACCAGTGAACGCCAACGCGCAATCCATGCCGAGGGTTGCCAGGCAAGATCGCTCAACTTGCGCATAGGCGACTTGCTGACGATAGAACCGCTGGCACCCACCTGATTGGCGAGGCACCAGGCAGCGTAATCAAATCCATGCGGATTGCGTGTCGCATGTGGGCGCTTGAGTTTGACACTGAATTGCCAACGCTCGCCTGCCTGCAAGCGCGGCAGTGTTGAAGTGTGGATTGCCGATGGGCCACTTGAAGATTCACCGCGGTAAGCCTGCTCATACAAATGCAAACGCACTTTACTTGGCAGAGGGCAAGCCTGGCTGAAACTGCGTTCAATGGCCACATCCACATGCTGTCCGCGTGCATCCCGCTCTGGCACACTGACGATCACCCCTTGCACCGGGACGACCTGTTGCTCACAGGCGGCAGGCAAGGCGGCTTGCAAACGCCACCAGGCGCGGGCTTGCGCCCAGGCAAATCCTAACGCGGCGATGAGTACCATGACCCATAGCTTGCGTAACCAGGCCTGATAAGGGACGAGTGAAGACACGGTGGCGGCACGGGCGGAATAATGCAGCCCGCCAATGACTGCCAATACCAGCAGCCAAGCTGCCCACATAGTGAGCGACCATACACGCGGTTGTTGCTGCAACAGCCAAACTCCAAACAGTAATCCGACTGTGGCGCCTGGCAACATGGGCTAGAACGTAAGAAATTAATCCTGCGCTACGGTGGATGATATGGCCTGTAAGCGGCCATCCTGCAAGCGGTACTGCCTGTGCATGCGGGCCGCCAGTGACAAGTCGTGGGTCACGACAACCAGGGCAGTCCCCTGCTGCGACTGTATTTGCAACAGCAACTCAAACACCTGCTCCGCGGTTTGCCGGTCCAGGTTACCGGTGGGCTCATCTGCCAGCACGCAACGTGGTTGTGTGACGAGGGCACGTGCCAATGCCGCGCGTTGCCGCTCACCTCCAGACAGCTCACCGGGCGTATGTTCCAGCCGATGTGCCAGGCCCACCAGCGACAAATAATGCTCGGCTTGGGCCAGCGCCTCCGCACGTGGCATACGCCTGATCAGCAGCGGCATGGCCACATTTTCGAGTGCGCTAAACTCAGGCAGCAAATGGTGAAACTGGTAAACAAAGCCCAGATACTGGTTGCGCATGGCACTTTTATCGCGCTCACTCAGGCTGGCCAGCGGCTTACCAGACCATTGCACCTCGCCTTGGGTCGGCGCATCCAAGCCTCCCAGCAAGTGCAACAATGTGCTTTTGCCGCTGCCAGAAGCCCCGACAATGGCCACATGATCCCCAGCCGCCAATTGCAGGTCTACACCCGTCAAGACGGACGTATCTAAGCCTTCATAGGTTTTTGCCAGGCTCTGGCATTGCAATATCCAATCACTCATAACGCAAAGCCTCCGCTGGGTTCATACTCGCTGCCCGTGCGCTAGGATACAGGGTGGCGATCAGGCTCAGCAGGATAGACAAGCCTACAATCGCTGTCACATCAGACCACATGAGCTTAGATGGCAGGTCACTGATGTAATACACATCTTTAGACAAGAACTGCACATTGAACGTATGCTCTATCCAGGGCACCACTGTTTCGATATTCAAGGCCAGAATCACGCCCAGCACTGCGCCTGAAACCGTGCCTATGATGCCGATCATGGCACCTTGCACCACAAACATTTTTCGGATGGCCTGTGGCGTCGCGCCCATGGTACGCAAGATAGCAATGTCCGCCCGTTTGTCGGTCACGGCCATCACCAGCGTAGACACAATATTGAAGGCGGCCACAGCGACAATGAGCGCCAGGATAATAAACATCACGCGTTTTTCGAGCTGGATGGCCTTAAAGAAATTGGCATGCTGCTGGGTCCAGTCGGTAATGTAATAATTTGGCCCCAATGCTTGTATCAGCTCCCGGGTGACACGGTCGGCCATAAACAGGTCGGCCAGTTTCAGGCGCAGGCCTGAGACCTGGTCACCCAAACGATAAAGTTTGGCCGCATCGTCGAGGTGGATTAAGGCCAGTCCGGCGTCATACTCATACATGCCCACCTGGAAAATGCCTGCCACCGTAAACTGCTTGATGCGCGGCACCAGCCCGGCCGGCGTGACCTGCCCTTGCGGCGCCATTAGTACGACTTTTTCGCCGACATGCACGCCCAACGCCATGGCCAGGTCTGACCCCAGCACGATATTGAACTGGCCTGGCTGCAAGTCTTGCAAACGGCCCAGCTTCATTTGGCTAGAAAGCTCGGAGACTTTGCCCTCCTGGGCGGGCAGCACACCACGGATCAACACGCCCTGCACCGCCTGATCATGCGTCAGCATGCCTTGAGCCATAATGTATGGCGCCACACCTTCAATCGGGCTGGAGACGGCTTTAGGCGGAATCGATTCAATCTGCTGTTGCAGGCTTTGCCAGCCTGCCAGGCCTACATCAAAGCTGCGCACTTCAATATGCGATGCCACACCGAGGATGCGTTTACGCAGCTCATCCTGAAACCCGTTCATGACAGACAGGACCACAATCAAGGCCATCACACCCAGCGCAATGCCCACCATGCTGGTGAGTGAAATAAACGAAATGAAATGGTTATTACGCTTGGCCCGCGTGTAGCGCCAGCCTATCCAGTATTCATACGGCAAGCGTTGTACCAGCCATTGCGTCAACGCGGAAAGAGTGTTTTTCATGCCCGAATGTTAACAGCTTTTAATGAGCAAGCGTAAGCCGAGCAATGCCAAAACAACTTTTCAATGAATGGATACCGGCCTGTGTCAGCCTAATCTGACCCCAAGTTAGTCTAATGGCTGACTGAACAAGCGCTTATTAGTCTTTAATATTCAACACAGGTCAGCGACCTGATTACTAATTTTAAATTGAGGAGACTCGACATGAATAAAGACATCTTCGAAGGTAACTGGAAACAACTCAAAGGCAAAGTCCAAGAGCAATGGGGCAAGTTAACCAACGATGATCTGGATGTGATTGAAGGCAAACGTGAACAGGTTGCCGGTAAAATCCAGGAACGTTATGGCATCACTAAAGATGAAGCCGAAAAACAAATTGATGCCTGGGAAAGCAAACACAGACATTAAAATGAGTCTGTGAATAAAAGGGACAAGTCAGACTTGTCCCTTTTTCACGCCTGATTTCTTTACCCCGTATTGCGCAAACCGGTGGCGATGCCGTTAATCGTCAGCGGGATCGCCCATTTGAGCTTCTCATCGGTTTCGCCCTTGCGGTAACGCTGTATCATTTCTACCTGCAAATGGTTGAGCGGATCCAGGTACGGCAGGCGGTCACGGATAGACTTTGCAATCACCGGCTGATTTGCCAGGCGCTGCGTGGTGCCAAGTAACAAATTCACTGCGTCTGTGGTCAATTTGTGCTCATATTCTATGCGGCTGAAAATCTCTTCGCGTAACTCGCGGTCTTCAAGCAAGTGTGCGTAATGACGGGCCACAATCAGGTCCGTTTTGGCCAGCACCATATCCACATTATTAATCAGCGTGTTAAACAGCGGCCAGTGTGCCTGCATGTCTAACAGCATGGCCAGGCGCGTCTCCCTCAGTGCGGGGTCTTGTTGCAAAAAGTGGTGGAGCGCGCTGCCCAGGCCATACCAGCCGGGCAACAGCAACCGGCACTGCCCCCAGGAGAACCCCCATGGGATCGCGCGTAAATCTTCAATCCGCCGGGTCGATTTTCGTGCTGCCGGGCGGCTGCCCAGATTCAGGTCTGCAATTTCATCAATCGGGGTTGTGTTAAAAAAGTATTCGGCAAAACCGGGGGTTTCATACACCAGGCTGCGGTAGCTGGTCATGGCCGTGGTAGAGAGCGTTTCCATCACGCTTTCAAAAGCACGCCGTTTAGAGGGCTCCAGCTGATCAGAGGGAAACAGGGTCGCATCCAGGGTCGCGGCAATCAGGGTTTCCAGATGCTGTCGGCCAACCACAGGATCGGCATAGCGGGTTGAAATGATTTCGCCCTGCTCGGTCAGGCGGATTTGGCCATCCACCGTGCCTTTGGGTTGGGCCATGATGGCCTGGTAAGTCGGGCCACCGCCACGGCCCACAGTACCGCCACGGCCATGAAACAGCCGCAGCTTGACGTTGGCCTGGTTAAACAGCTCAACCAGCGAGATTTCCGCTTTATACAGCTCCCAGTTAGAGGTGAGGAAGCCGCCATCCTTGTTGCTATCCGAGTAGCCGAGCATAATCTCCTGCTCGCTGCCCTGGTAGCGGATGATATGGCGGATGCCGAGCAGACTGAGCCACTTGCCCATGATCATGGGCGCATCGCGCAAGTCGGCAATGGTTTCAAACAGCGGCACGATATGCAAATCTACCTGTATGTTGGCAGAGCCCCAGACGCCACGCAGCAGCCCGGCCTCGCGCTGTAACAAAGCCACTTCCAGCAGGTCAGACAGTGTTTCGGTATGCGAAATAATATATTGGCGCACGGCATGCTCGCCAAACCGTTCGCGCATCTCGCGCACGGCCACCAGCACGCCAATTTCCTTGTGGACCAGCTCGGAATATTGCTGAAATGGTGAGAACAGCAGGCGTGGCTGCTTGAGCTCCTCAAGCAGAATGCCTATTTTTTCATCTTCATTAAAGTCGGCATAATCAAAATCATGCCCGGCTTTATGCAGCAGCTCGCTAATCACCGCTTCATGCACATCGGACGATTGGCGGATGTCAACCGTGGCTAAGTGAAAACCAAAGCTTTGGATGGCTTTAATCAATTTGCCCAGGCGCGGGTAAATCAGCGCTTCGCCCTGATGCTGGCGTAACGAGGCAGCAATCGTTTCCAGCTGTTTTAGCAACGCCTGTGCGTTGTCATAAGGCTCTGCGGTGAGGCTGTCATCCATCACCCAGCCTCCGCCGGGCAACAGCTGGTTTGCCGTCACCAGCAGCCGGTCATGGATACCATTGAGTGCAAGGCGGTAAGGCTCATCGAGCCGGTGTTGCGATTGATCCCTGGAGGCCTTGCTCAATTGCAGCACCTCTTCGCTCACCCCCACCACGCGGGTAGAGACCGCCAGTTCACGCTTGAGTGCTGCCACTTCCTGCAAATAAAACTTGAATAAGGTGGTTGCCTGCAAGCGCACGCTATCGCGTAACGTAGTGCCATTGACAAACGGGTTACCATCGCGGTCACCGCCTATCCAGCTGCCCATGCGCAGAAACCCCGGCAGGGTGATGTCAGGCAGCAGGTCAGACAAGTCCCGTTCAATGTCCTGCAAAATCTCGGGGATGACATGCAAGAACGTCGATTCATAATACGTCAGGGCATTTTCAATCTCGTTTTGCACGCTGAGCTTGGAATAACGCATCATGCGCGTTTGCCACAGGGCCGATACAGCGCCCTGCAACAACAGGGTATTGCGCGCCAGTTGCCGCTCGGACACCAGATGCGCGCGCTCGGCCAGCAGTTGCTCAATATCGAGGACACTTTTGCGCTGCACCTCGGTGGGGTGCGCTGTCAGCACAGGGGAGATCAGTGCGCTTTCCAAGAGCTGCTTGATGGCCTGCGCCGGGATAGACGCGGTTTTGATCTGCGCGAGGGTATAAGACAACATGCCAGGGGCAGGCGTATTTTGCTGGCAATGCCCTAATTTCTGGCCGTATAGATCCTCAGCCAGGTTGACCAGATGCTTGAAATAAGCCAGTGCCCGCACCACGCGGACGGTATGTTCCAGGCTCAGGCCAGCCAATAATTGTTCAAGGTCAAGTGAAGCCTGCTGGTCATGCGTCTGGTGAAATCGCAGTGCCGCCTGGCGGATAGCCGCAATTTTTTGGGCGACTTCGTCG
>CAKZJM010000425.1 GCA_936943315.1 uncultured Methylophilus sp.
CAAGCTGCTAGGGCGACAACTAACGTAGTGTTGCGGCGTAGGCTAACTCGCGTAGCGATGTTAAGTATAGCGGCCTTAGCCAATTTCGTGACCGCTTACGCTAAGTCGAGCAAAGCAACGCACGAAAGTCTTGAGTTGAGCAACGCAAGGCAGCAGAAGGCCGTGATGGCTGGGTGCCTTCCTCTTTGGCTTCGGCCGCCACTGCGTGGCTTAATCTGAAGGTTAGCCAATACCGCAAACCTTGTTAGTTGTGATTAATTTCTAGGAGTATACGTCAGAAAGTGACTCGCCTGTAGGCGAAACAGAGCACTCCATAAAATAGCAAAGGCAACCTTAAGTTGCCTTTGCAAAAGCTCGAAAACAAGGAAAACTCAGCAGAAAATGCTGAGCGAAATAAGAGGATTAATCTTCTTGCTTCACGCAATCCACGTAATATACGGCTTTACCGTCGACTATTTGCTTCACTAACCCATGGTTATCCGTCTCAAAGCCTGGGAATTTCTCATTAAACTCACGCGCAAACTTGAGGTAGTTCACAATGACTTTGTTAAAGCGTTCGCCAGGGATCAACAACGGGATGCCTGGCGGGTAGGGCGTTAACAGCACTGCGGTGACGCGGCCTTCGAGGTCATCAATGGCTACGCGCTCAATTTTGCGATGCGCCATTTTTGAGAAAGCATCGGTCGGTTTCATGGCTGGGACCATGTCAGACAGGTACATTTCCGTCGTCAGGCGTGCGACGTCATTCGCTTTGTATACTTCGTGAATTTGTGTACACAAGTCTTTCAGGCCAACACGCTCATAGCGCGGGTGTTTCTGTACAAACTCTGGCAACACTTTCCATAGCGGCTGGTTCTTGTCGTAGTCGTCTTTAAACTGTTGTAACGCGGCCACCATCGTGTTCCAGCGGCCTTTGGTAATACCGATGGTAAACATGATAAAGAATGAGTAGAGACCCGTTTTTTCAACAATTACACCATGTTCGGACAAGTATTTTGTCACAATAGCTGCCGGGATACCGAACTCCTCAGAGAAGTCACCTTCTACATCAAGGCCAGGGGTAATAATGGTGGCTTTGATCGGATCCAGCATGTTAAAGCCTTCGGCCAGATTGCCGAAGCCATGCCAGCGTTCATTGGCCTTGAGCATCCAGGCGTCACGTTCTTCCAGACCATCTTCTGACAAATCGGTTGGACCCCAGACCTTAAACCACCAGTCGGTGCCCCATTCTTCGTCGACCTTGCGCATGGCACGGCGGAAGTCCAAAGCTTCTTTGAGGGATTCTTCTACCAGGGCAGTACCGCCCGGCGCTTCCATCATGGCGGCGGCCACGTCACAGCTGGCAATAATCGAATATTGCGGGCTGGTTGAGGTATGCATTAAGTAGGCTTCGTTGAACACGTCACGGTCCAGGCGGTTCTGGTCAGCATCCTGTACCAGAATCTGCGAAGCCTGGCTCAAGCCCGCCAGCAGTTTATGCGTAGACTGGGTAGAGAACACCATGGATTCTTTACAGCGCGGACGGTCGGCACCAATGGCGTGGTAGTCACCGTAGAAGTCATGGAAGGTGGCATGCGGCAACCAGGCTTCGTCAAAATGCAGGGTGTCGATCTTGCCATCCAGCATTTCCTTGATTTCTTCCACGTTGTATAACACGCCGTCGTAGGTCGATTGTGTAATGGTCAGCACACGTGGCTTGGCATTTTTGTCGGTGGCAAACGGGTTGCGTGCGATCTTTTTCTGGATGTTTTCCCAGGCGAATTCACTTTTGGGGATGGGCCCGATAATGCCGAAATGGTTACGCGTTGGCATCAGGAACACAGGCACGGCGCCGGTCATGATGATGGAATGCAGCACAGACTTATGGCAGTTGCGGTCAACCACCACGATGTCACCAGGCGCCACCGTCGAGTTCCAGACGATTTTGTTGGAGGTGGAGGTACCGTTGGTCACAAAGTACAAATGGTCGCAGTTATAAATGCGCGCAGCATTGCGCTCAGAAGCGGCAACCGGGCCGGTATGGTCCAGTAACTGGCCTAGTTCATCTACGGCATTACAGACGTCTGCACGCAGCATATTTTCACCAAAAAACTGGTGAAACATCTGCCCGACAGGGGATTTCAGAAAGGCCACGCCACCGGAGTGACCAGGGCAGTGCCAGGAGTAGGAGCCATCGGCTGCGTAATGTGTCAGTGCCTTAAAGAAAGGCGGTGGCAGGCTGTCCAGATAAGCTTTTGCTTCACGGATAATAAGGCGCGCCACAAACTCTGGCGTATCTTCATTCATATGGATAAAACCGTGCAGTTCGCGCAATACATCGTTGGGGATGTGGCGGCTGGTGCGGGTTTCACCATGCAGAAAGATGGGAATCTCTTCGTTACGGTAGCGGATTTCTTGCACAAAGTTACGCAGTTGCTCAATCGCTTCCGGTTTCTCTTCCACGATTTCTTCATCGTCAATCGACAGGATAAATGCAGAAGCACGGCTTTGCTGCTGGGCGAAAGAGGTGAGGTCGCCGTAGCTGGTCACGCCGAGCACTTCCAGGCCTTCATCTTCAATGGCTTTGGCTAACACACGGATACCGAGGCCAGAAGAGTTCTCGGAGCGAAAATCCTCGTCAATAATGACGATAGGGAATCTAAATTTCATGCAATAAATCCTTTACCGCTAAAATCAAGACACAAGGGCACAGTGAAAGCATTTGCTTTGCACCGTGCCCTTGATGATTGTCAGGTTGTTGTTCAATGTTGCCGTTATATTTTTGGCAAGGTCACGCCAATTTGACCCTGGTATTTACCACCACGGTCTTTATAGCTGGTTTCGCACACTTCATCAGACTCAAAGAACAGCACTTGCGCACAGCCTTCACCTGCATAAATTTTGGCAGGCAGGGGGGTGGTGTTGCTGAATTCAAGTGTGACATAGCCTTCCCACTCTGGTTCAAACGGCGTTACGTTGACGATAATGCCGCAACGCGCATAGGTGGATTTACCAAGGCATACCGTCAGTACTGAGCGTGGGATGCGGAAATACTCTACCGTGCGCGCCAGTGCAAATGAGTTGGGTGGAATCACGCAGTAGCCTTTGCCAGAGACTTCTACAAAAGATTGCGGGTCAAACTGCTTGGGGTCAACAATGGTACTGTTGATATTGGTGAATACGCGGAATTCGTCAGCACAACGGATATCGTAACCATAAGAAGATGTGCCGTAAGACACGATCTTTTGACCATTGGTCTCACGTACAAGCTTGGGCTCAAACGGCTCAATCATGCCATGTTGTTCAGCCATTCTGCGTATCCATTTGTCCGACTTAATGCTCATTCCGATATCCAGTCTTAGCGTATTGATTGCTTGTCTTTAAAGAGAAAAAAGCGGAGTTTAAACTCCGCTTTTAGTGAGTGCAAATAATAACAACAATTGCTGTCAAATTTGCAAACTTTTTGTGAATTTTTGGCGAATTAATCAAACCAATCGGGTTTTAGGCCCAAGGGTTTATTTGTCGCCGCCTAATTCAATGCTGTAACGCCAGAACTGGTCTTCACCTTCAAAAATCACTTTCGAAGCTTCGGGGTCACGGCTGCCCGCAGGGTATTGGTAAACCGGGCGCTTGTCTTCTGCCCAGGCTTTAACAACCGGGTCTACCAGGCGCCATTGTGCTTCAGCTTCTGAAATGTGCAGGTAGTTGGAGTTATCGCCTTGCATCAGGTTGAGCAACAAAGCCTCGTAAGCATCTACGGAGTCGTCGCTGTCCCAGCGGTTAGCTGCATCCAGTTGGATGGTACGGGTTTGTACGTCCAGGCCAGGAATCTTGGACTGGATTTCCAGTTTGATACACTCGCGTGGCTGGATCCCGATAATCAGCCAGTTTTGGTCCTGGTTATTGATTTGCATCGGTGCTTTTTTGAAGCGGATGGAAATGCGGGTGTCGGCTTCGTGCAGGCGTTTTGCCGTACGGATGTAGAACGGCACACCTTTCCAGCGAGGGTTGTCAATAAACAGTTTCAGCGCTGCGTAAGTTTCTACTACGCTGTCCTTGTTGCCTAGTTCTTCGAGGTAGCCAGGCACTTTTTCGCCATTGATTTCGCCCGCAGCATATTGTGCACGGAAGGCATGTTTTTCCAGCTCATTCACCGGGATAGGACGAATCTGCTCCAACAATGCAATTTTCGCGTCGCGCACACCTTCAGGAGAAAGGTCTTTCGGCATTTCCATGGCGGTGAGCGCCAAGGTTTGCAGAATGTGGCTTTGCAACATATCACGCAATGCACCGGTGCTGTCATAGAACTGTGTACGGTCGCCCACACCCAGCATTTCGGTGTTGGTGATTTGTACGTGGTCAATGTACTGGTTGTTCCAGATCGGCTCGAGCACGGTATTGGTAAAGCGTTGCAGCAAGATGTTTTGCAGCGCGGATTTACCCAGGTAGTGGTCGATACGGTAAATCTGGCTTTCTTTAAGGTGCTTGGTGATGGCCGCTTGCAGTTCTTTGGCAGAAGGCAAGTCGGTACCAAATGGTTTCTCAATCACCACACGGCGCCAGTATTTGTCTTCTTGCGTCAGGCCAACGTTGGCCAGTGATTCAACCACTGGGGCAAAGTCAACAGGACGCACAGACAGGAAGTAAGCCAGGTTTTGCGGGAATACTTTTTCGTCGCTCAGCGTGGCTTTCAGTTTTTTGAAAGCATCTGGATCGGTCGGTGGGTTGGCATGGTAGAAGTTACGGGCGATAAAACGCTCGAACACTTTCTGGTCATAGCCTTTTTTAAATTTGGTATCCAGCATGGATTTGATGTCTGCACGCCAGGCGTCCAGATCAACCACTTGGCGGCCAACGCCGATAATTTTCATGTCATCAGGCAGGCGGCCCAGCAGGTCTAGCCTGAACAAACCAGGATACAGTTTAACGCGGGCCAGGTTGCCGCTAGCGCCAAACAATACCAGGGTGCATGGATCAATTTTATTCGTCATTTCTAACCTTAAGATAAAAATGTAAACGGGAAAGGGCAGGCCTTTCCCATGTGTTTGTGACTGCAGGGACTAATTGATTAGTTCCAGGCCAGTGCTAACAATTAAGCAAAAAAGCCTCTCGGTATGAGAGGCTCATCACTTACTTGGTTTTAACTGCGTGGCCACCAAATGCATTACGCATCAGTGACAACAGTTTGTAGCTGTAACCTTTGGAGTCCTGGCTGCGGAAGCGGGCTTGCAATGCAACCGTCAATACTGGTGCAGCAACCCCTTGTTCAACCGCTTCAACCACTGTCCAGCGGCCTTCGCCGGAGTCAGCAACGTAAGGAGCGATGGCTTCCAGTTTCTGGTCACCTTTCAGCGCTTCAGCAGTCAGGTCAAGCAACCAGCTGCGAACGACAGAGCCATGACGCCACAATTCAGTGATTTGCGCCAGGTCCAGGTTGAAGTCTTCTTTACCTTTGATCAGGTCCAGGCCTTCAGCAAACGCTTGCATCATGCCGTATTCGATACCGTTGTGGATCATTTTGGTGAAGTGACCGGAGCCGACTGGACCTACGTGTGCCCAACCGCGATCTGCGTGAGTCAATGCTTGTGCGTAAGGTGCCAAT
The DNA here is from genome assembly GCA_936943315.1 of uncultured Methylophilus sp. Taxonomy (GTDB): domain Bacteria; phylum Pseudomonadota; class Gammaproteobacteria; order Burkholderiales; family Methylophilaceae; genus Methylophilus. The sequence goes on from CAKZJM010000425.1 coordinate 5,582, forward strand.
ACGTCAGCGTATTGTTTTTCGCCGCCGTACATCAGGCAGTAGCCGTTTTCCAGGCCCCAAACGCCACCAGAAGTACCGCAGTCAATAAAGCCGATACCGTGTTCTGCTAACATTGCGCCACGGCGCTGGCTGTGTTTGTAGTTTGAGTTGCCGCCGTCGACGATGATATCGCCTTTATTCAGCATCGGGATCAGGTCTTTGATTTGGTTTTCGGTGATTTCACCTGCTGGCAACATCAACCAAACAATTTTTTGGCCTTCGAGCTTGCTCACTGCATCAGCAACTGAAGTCGCTGCTTCCATACCTTCTTCTTTAACTAAACGGTTAACGAATTCGGTGTTGAAGTCAAAACCAACCACGTTAATTTTGTGACGCAGCAAGCGTGCAGCCATGTTGCCGCCCATTTTGCCCAAGCCAATCATTGCTAATTTCATTCGGATTTTCCTATGGTGTGAGGATAGTTTGTAAGAGACACCCATCTTTTGGATGGCATGAACCCGATCAGTGCTTCGGATAATTTTGCAGAATTATCATGTCGAGTCAGCTATAATTATAACAAATGCAGTCACGCACTAAAAGGCTGCGCACGCTTTTTTGTATTGTTTTTTACAGGTTTTCTATGTCTTTAAGCTCTCAAACCCGGTGGCACTCGTTTCAATCCCAGGAAGAAATTAACCAGGCAGCCCTTAACAGAATTTTAGCCGCAGCCGACGCTGCCATTGCCAAGCACGGTAGTTTTTTGATTGTGCTGGCGGGTGGCAGTACGCCCAAAGCGGTCTACCAATTGTTGGCAAAGGCCAATGCCGACTGGGCGAATTGGCATGTCTATCACAACGATGACCGTTGCCTGCCTGTGGATCACCCAGAACGTAACAGCAAAATGGCGCGCGATGCCTGGCTGAGCCATGTCGCGATTCCTGACAGTCAGATTCATGACATTCCTGCTGAATTAGGTAATGTCGAAGGTGCCAAAGCCTATGCTGCTACCCTGAAAGGTGTGCGTACCTTTGACCTGGTGATTCTGGGTCTGGGTGAAGACGGTCACACGGCCAGCCTGTTTCCGGGCCAACTTGTCGACAACACGGCGGATGCAGTGCCTGTTTACAACTCACCCAAACCGCCTGCGGACCGTATCACCATTAGCCAGGATCGTCTGAACAATACCCACGAAGTGATGTTCCTGGTCACCGGTGCAGGGAAGCAAGAGGCGGTCGATCAGTGGCGCAGCGGCATTGCGATCCCGGCCACCTTGATTCAATCGCCAAATGGTGTGGATGTGTATTGTTTTGGGGTTGAGTTGAAATAATTCAGCTACCAAAAAGAAAGCGCCTCAGGGCGCTTTTTTTATGCGTTTTGCGGCAATCGCCGCTCAGGTTTTCTGAATCACGATATTAGGGAATTTGGCGCTGTGATCCAGGCTGGCAATCGCAATCTTGCTGGCGGCTTTGCGGGCGATTTCTTTATAAGTGTTGGAAACCGCGCTCTCTGGCGCAGCCACGACTGTGGGCTGGCCGCCATCTGCCTGCATGCGGATATTGATATCCAGTGGCAGGCTGCCCAGTAAGTCTACCTGGTAGTCCTTTGCCATCACTGCGCCGCCGCCTGCGCCAAAAATATGTTCTTCATGGCCGCAATTTGAGCAGATATGTGTGCTCATGTTTTCGACAATGCCTAAAATGGGGATGCCGACTTTTTCAAACATTTTAAGGCCTTTACGGGCATCGAGCAGGGCAATGTCTTGAGGTGTGGTGACGATAATGGCGCCGGTGACTGGAATTTTTTGCGCCAGGGTCAGCTGGATATCGCCCGTACCCGGCGGCAGGTCAATCACCAGATAATCGAGGTCTTGCCAGCGGGTATCGCGCAACAATTGCTCCAGCGCACCCGTGACCATAGGGCCGCGCCAAACCATGGGTGTATCGGTGTCCACCAGAAAGCCAATACTCATGGCCTGGATGCCATGCGCGCGCATGGGCTCAATGCTCTTGCCATCGGCGCTGTCAGGGCGGCCTGAAATGCCGAGCATTTGTGGCTGGCTGGGGCCGTAAATATCTGCATCCAGCAAGCCGACGGTGGCACCTTCGGCAGCCAGGGCGAGTGCCAGGTTAACCGACGTGGTAGATTTACCTACCCCCCCTTTGCCAGAGGCGACCGCAATCACGTTTTTCACATTTGGCAGCAAATTGACGCCGCGTTGCACGCTATGCGCCACGATGCGGCAACCGACATTCACCGTGATCTTGCCCACGCCGTCCATGCTTTTCAGGGCGTCAGTCACCTGCTCGCGGATACTCTCTAATTGTGTTTGTGCCGGATAGCCAAGTACCACATCCAGGCTGACATCGTTGCCATTGATCTGGATGTTTTTGATGGATTTTGCACTGATAAAATCTTTGCCGGTATTGGGGTCTATGCAAAGTGTTAAGGTGCTTTGAATGAGTAATTCGCTGATGGCCATGCCTGATATCCCTGCGGTAATGCCTGACTAATTAGATCGGGTATTTTACCGCATTGGGGTGCGTTCGTCATGTTGCATCTGGTAGGGCAGGTGCCAGGTTTGCCCGGCAGATTTATGATAATGATATTGAAAGGTATCAAAGCAATGTGACCAACTCCATAAACGACGCGCTTTGAGAAGGATGGCCGCTTTATCTAAAGCCTGGCAGCGCATAATGGCCTGCTTGAGGTCGTGATGCAATATCCCGGAAAACCCTTGCTCAACCACATCTTTGGGCCCGGTGACATTAAACGCCGCCACAGGTAAGCCATTGCACATCGCTTCTATCATGACGATGCCAAAAGTATCTGTGCGCGACGGGAAGGCAAACACATCCTGCTGCGCATAGAGTTGCGCCAGCGCTTCACCATAGCGATAGCCGACAAAATGCACGCGCGGATATTTCTGCTTGAGTTCATTTAAATAGGGGCCACTGCCAGCGATGGTAATCTCAAACTCATCCTGGTAAACACACAACGCATCCAGGTTTTTCTCTTTGCTGACCCGCCCGACATTCAATACGCGCAGTTTTCCGTTCGCTGGCAGGTTGGGGGATGCACTCATTAACTGCTCGGAGACGCCGCGCGACCAGATCACCAAATTGCGGAAACCTTGATTCACTAACGTCTGCCGCATCCCTTCTGTGGTCACAAACGTTGTCAGCGCCCCGTGGTGAAACCAGCGTAAATAAGCATAGGTCCACCGCGACGGGATGCGCCACATGCATTCCAGATACTCTGGAAAGCGCGTGTGATAAGCCGTGGTGTAAGGCTTGCGGTTTAGTGTACACCATAGGCGCGCCACCAGGCCCATCAAGCCCTCGGTGGCAATATGCAATTGCGAGGGTTGCATGCGGCCCAATGTCCGCCACAATCGGAATGGCTGCAAGCTCAGCTGGATTTCGGGGTAAAACGGTAAGGGCATCCAGCGGAACAAGCTGGGATGCAACACCCTGAAACGCAAATGGCGTGACCGGGCAACGCGGCGCAAATTTTTATAGGTCGTCGAAACACCATTGGTTTGCTGGAAGGTGTCGGTCACAATCAACATCATGCACTACGCTCCGCATAGAAGGTTGATGTATGTTGGCAAGCTTAAATGACGGGTTGATGACTATTTAATTGTTTTATGGCGACGGTGTTCTGCACTGCAGTATAGGTGGTCAGCTCGCTGTAAGCTTCAGGCCGTATGCGGTAAGTTAGGCGTAAGCCTGGCTTGCTAAGGTAAGCACATCGAAGACAGCAGTATTCAGCACGCAGTCTCGGTTTTACTTATCAGGAGAACAAGTATGAACAAATTATTCGCTTTGACTTTTTTGGCCTTTAGCCTTGCTAACCATGCCAACGCAGACACCTTGTTGGAAACCGCTCAGCAGGATGGCAATTTCAAGACCTTTGTAAAAGCCGTCAAATCTGCCGGGCTTGAAGAAACGCTCAATGAAAAAGGCCCCATCACCTTGTTTGCCCCCAATGATGCTGCCTTCGCCAAGCTGCCCAAAGCTAAGCTCAATGCCCTGATGGCGAATCCCGCTGAGCTGAAAAAAGTGCTCAGCTACCATATTTATCCCGGCAAAGTGACCCAGGCGGATGTTAGCGCCGGAAAAATCAAATCGCTCGAAGGTGCAGATTTGAAGCTTTCCGTTACTGATGGCGTAAAAGTCGACAACGTGAAAGTGGTCGGGGATGAAATCAACGCCGATAATGGCGTCATCCATACCATGAGCGCGGTGCTGATTCCAAAAGGCTAACGAAGCGCCTGAGAATGCGTCTGTAAGAGCCCTGTTCGCGCAGGGCTTTTTAATTTGAAAGCGCCATTTTTTAATGCTGGCTCGGGGAGGGCAGTCTGTTTCCTCCCGAACGGCAAGTACGCAAGGGCGAGGCCGTTGCATTATCTGCATAGATAATCGCTTAAAGGCCGGAGTGTTTGCTAAAATAGCGGTTTTTATTCCGGCCCTGTTTTCATGACACGCAAAATTCTGGTCACTTCCGCCTTACCTTATGCCAATGGCAGTATCCATTTGGGGCATTTGGTCGAGTATATCCAAACCGATATCTGGGTGCGTTTTCAAAAAATGCAGGGGCATACGGTGCATTACGTGTGTGCGGATGATACCCACGGCACGCCGATTATGTTGCGTGCGGAAAAAGAGGGGATGACGCCAGAAGCACTGATTGAGAAGGTGCATGCTGAGCATAGCCAGGATTTCGCCGAGTTTCTGGTGCAGTTTGATAACTATTACTCCACCAACTCAGAAGAGAACCGTCAGCTCTCCGGCAATATTTACCGTGCGCTGAAGGCCAACGGCAAAATCGCGACCAAAACCATAGAGCAGTATTTTGATCCGGTCAAAAGCATGTTTTTGCCGGACCGCTTTATTAAAGGCGAGTGCCCGAAATGCCACGCCAAAGATCAGTATGGGGATAACTGTGAAGTGTGCGGTTCCACCTACAGTCCGACCGATTTATTGAACCCTTATTCAGCGGTGTCTGGCGCCACACCGGTGCGCAAGGAGACTGAACACTACTTTTTTAAACTGAGCGAGTGTGCGGACTTTTTGCGTGACTGGACGCGATCTGGCACCTTGCAAGCTGAAGCCGCCAACAAGATGAGCGAGTGGGTGGGCGAAACGGGCGAGAATAAGCTTTCAGACTGGGATATTTCGCGTGATGCGCCTTATTTCGGTTTTGAAATTCCGGACGCACCAGGCAAGTATTTCTATGTCTGGCTGGATGCGCCGATTGGTTATATGGCCAGCTTTAAAAATCTGTGTTCCAAAGTTGGTTTAGACTTTGATGAATACTGGAAAAAGGATTCTTCTACCGAGTTGTATCATTTTATCGGTAAAGATATCCTGTATTTCCATGCCTTGTTCTGGCCAGCAACGCTGGAATATTCCGGTCACCGCACGCCAACGCAGGTGTTTGCGCATGGTTTCCTGACCGTGAATGGCGAGAAGATGTCCAAGTCGCGCGGGACGTTTATCACTGCACGCAGCTACCTTGAGCATGTCAAAAATCCGGAATATCTGCGTTATTACTATGCGGCCAAGCTGAATGGCAGTATGGAAGACATCGACCTGAACCTTGAAGATTTTGTGGCGAGGGTGAATAGTGACTTGGTGGGTAAATATATCAATATCGCCAGCCGTACGGCCGGGTTTATTGCCAAAAAATTTGATAACAAGCTGATTGCTGCCCAGCATGCCGTGATTGATGAGATGCGTGCCGCGGCGCCTGCCATTGCTGAAGCGTTTGCAGCGCGTGATTTTGCGCGCGCTTTACGCGAGATCATGAAGTTGACTGATGCTGCCAATGCTTATGTGGCGGAGGCTGCGCCATGGGTGGTGGCGAAGGACGACACTAAGGCCGCAGAGTTACATGCGATTTGCAGCAATGCACTGGAAATGTTCCGCCTGCTGACGATTTACCTCAAGCCGGTATTGCCAAATATTGCGGCAGCCGTTGAAGCGTTCTTGAATGTGCCACCTTTAACATGGGCAGATGTGACGCAGGGCCTTGGGGCACAAACCATACAAGCTTACAGCCATATGGTGACCCGTCTCGAAGGCAAGCAAATCGAAGCCATGGTTGAAGCGAATAAAGAAAATCTGCAAGCCGCTGCGCCAGCCAAAGGAGAGAATAAAGTGGATGCGAAAGCTGAAACTAAAGCCGAGGTCAAATCGTCAGAAGAGGGCGACTATATTTCGATTGATGACTTTACCAAGGTTGATCTACGCATCGCCAAGATTGTGAGTGCCGAGCATGTAGAGGGGGCTGAAAAGCTGCTCAAATTATTGCTCGATATCGGCGAGGAAAAACCACGCCAGGTGTTCGCAGGCATCAAGTCTGCATATGATCCGGCAGCCTTGGTTGGGCGTTTAACGGTTATGGTGGCCAATCTGGCACCCCGCAAAATGAAATTTGGCATGAGTGAGGGCATGGTGCTGGCTGCGAGTGACGAACGTGGCGGACCTTACATTCTCTCACCAGACAGTGGTGCCCAAGCCGGGATGCGCGTAAAGTAAGCATCGCGCCTGTGACGCGTGTGATGGCTTTGATCTGCTAGTTTCGCAGGCGATGTTCTATGGTTTGATTGCGCTAAATCAAGAAAATAAAGTCGTTTTGTCGCTCTAATGACTGCCTGAAAAAGCCAGCTAAGGCCTTGATTTACATTATATTGAATCATATAATGTAAAGTTGTATATTGTCCCAGGAGGGGATACACCTAAGGTAATGTCAAACACGCCATCATATAGCAGCGCTAACCCGTGGCAGGGACTGGACATCCAGTCGGAATGGGAGCGTTTTAGCCAGCGTGAAACATCATTACCTCATGTTTGGATCTCGCATGTTTGGGTGGACCACATGAATTGCGCCGCATGCAGCGGACGCATCGAACATTCGATTAAATCTCTTCCTGGTGTTCTTTCTGTGCACGCCAGTGCCGCCTCCAAACGAGTCCGTGTCGTTTGGGATGCTCAAAAAATTTCCCCTTCACAATGGTTTGCCAATTTAAACGAGATTGGCTATCCCGCTTTACCCGTCAACGAATACAGCGCTATTTCTGACCGAACCGTGCAGCAACGCAAGATGCTTTGGCGGCTGGTCGTCGCCGTCTTCTGCATGATGCAGGTCATGATGTATGCCTATCCGACCTACACCGCCAGCAGCAATGACATGGCGCCCGACATGGTGCAGCTGATGAAGTGGGCTTCATGGGTGCTAACTTTGCCGGTGATGCTGTTTTCTGCCACCCCATTTTTGTCCCAGGCCTGGGCGAGCCTCAAGCAACGCCAGTTAGGCATGGATGTGCCGGTGTCACTCGGCATTGTGGCGGCTTTTGTGATGAGCACGCTGGCGACATTTGCGCCTGGTGGCTGGTGGGGCGATGTGGTTTATTACGACTCACTGACCATGTTTGTGAGCTTTCTGCTTATTGGCCGCTGGCTGGATGTCAAACTGCGTAACCGCACCGCGGGGGCGCTTGAAAACATGATGAGGCGTTTGCCCAATGCCGTCCTCAAGAAGAGTGACGCAGGTGAATGGGTGCAAATTGCAGCCAGCAATATCAATGTCGGTGATGTCTTGTATGTGCGGCCGGGCGAAGTCTTTGCGGCCGATGGCAAGGTGCTGGCTGGTAACACCAGTGCCGATGAATCCATGCTGACCGGGGAATCTGACCCGGTGATGAAGCCGCTGGGCGCCAGCGTGATTGCGGGTTCGGGTAATTTAACCTCAGCCATTGAAATGCAAGTAGAGCAGGTAGGTGAGGGTACGCAGTACCATGCCCTGGTGAACCTGATGGCGTCTGCCTCAACCGAAAAACCGGGGATTGCCCTGCTGGCAGATAAAGTGGCGCAGCCTTTTTTATGGGGCGTGCTGCTGGCGGCGATCTATGCGGTGATCTATTGGTGGACGACTGATCCGGCCAAGGCGATCATGTCTGCGGTGGCTGTACTGGTTGTGACTTGCCCGTGTGCTTTATCCCTGGCAACCCCTGCTGCCATGCTCGCCAGCGCCGGTACATTTGCCAAAGGTGGTATTCTGATCCGTCGTTTGCAGGCGATACAGGCTATCAGCGAAGTGGATACCATTGTCTTTGATAAAACCGGCACCCTGACTGAAAACCTGCAACAAGTTACCCTCGAAGACAGTCATGCTTCGTGGGACCGCCAGTGGATACTGGATGTAATTGCAACCATGAGCCGGGATTCGTTGCATCCTGTAGCAAAAGCGCTACATGGCTTTGCCTTGCAACATGATGCGCAGGATCAGCTGGTCATGCAGGACTGGCAAGAGATTGTCGGGGGTGGCATGTCTGCTACGTTTCATGCACCAAATGGCACATTACTGCCAGTGAAGCTAGGCAATGCTGAGTTTTGTGGTGTTAGCTGTGAAGCCGAGAGTGAAGCGCTGCGCCAGGTGTATGTCACCTCGGGTGAAATTATGCTGGCAAGGCTGTCTTTGACCGAGCAAGTCAAACCGCATGCAAGGGCAGCAATTTCACAATTAATTGCACATGGGCTTGATATTCAACTGTTATCTGGTGATAGAATAGCGCCCGTTAAAAACCTTGCGTCGCAACTGGGCATCCAGAACGCGGCCGGGTTACAAAAAGCAGAAGATAAGCTGCAGCACGTAAAGTTGCTGCAACAACAGGGGCGGAAAGTGTTAATGGTTGGTGATGGTTTGAATGACGGCCCTGTCATTGCAGCAGCGCATACTTCTATTGCAATGGGTTCCGGCGTCCCTTTGACGCAGGCACAGGCCGATATGGTGGTATTGGGCAATGATATCGGTGTGCTGGTTTCGCTCATTTCGCATTGTAAAAAAACCATCCTCATCGTAAAACAGAATTTGTTATGGGCGGCGTTGTATAACGCGGCCGGAGTGCCTTTGGCGATTTTGGGCCTGTTACCTGCCTGGCTAGCCGGGTTGGGCATGGCGACCAGTTCGCTCTTGGTGTTGCTGAATGCATTGCGTCTCACAGACTGGGATAAGTCCGGTTGGCAGAAAGGTCAGGCATAGCATGGAAATAGCATTTTTATTGATCCCGCTGGCGGTGATGCTGGTGTTTGTGATTCTGGGTGGCCTGTGGTGGGCAATCCAGACCGGGCAGTTTGAAGACCTGGAAGAAGAAGGATCCAGAATTCTCGAGCATGATTGAGGATTCTTGAACACGATTGATATGTATCAAATCTGATTTGTGATGTCTCTGAGATCATCAGCGATGAACAATTAGAGGTTTGTTTTAGTGTTGGGTGTTTGTTTTAATCATTGGGAGAAATCCATGCAAAATGCAACCGTGAAGGCTGCGACCTATAACGATACCGTGGTCCGCCAGTTCGCAATCATGGCAGTGGTCTGGGGTGTTGTGGGTACATTGATGGGCGTGATTATCGCGTCTCAGCTGGTGTGGCCAGAGCTTAACCTGGGCTTGCCGTTTACCTCTTTTGGCCGTTTACGACCACTGCATACCAATGCAGTGATTTTCGCATTTGGTGGCTGTGCTTTATTTGCCACCTCATACTATGTCGTACAACGTACCTGCCAAACCCGTTTGTTTAGCGACAAACTGGCCAGTTTTACTTTTTGGGGCTGGCAAGCCGTCATTGTTGCCGCTGCCATTTCTCTGCCTCTCGGGTATACACAGAGTAAAGAATATGGCGAGCTGGAATGGCCGATTGATATCCTGATCGCCATCGTATGGATTTCTTACGCCATTGTGTTCTTCGGTACGATCGGTATCCGCAAGGTCAAACACATTTATGTGGCTAACTGGTTCTACGGTGCGTTTATCCTGGCGGTTGCCTTGTTGCACATTGTTGAAAGTGCAGCGATTCCGGCTGGCATGTTCAAGTCTTACTCTGCTTATGCAGGTGTGCAAGATGCGATGGTGCAGTGGTGGTACGGTCACAACGCGGTAGGTTTCTTCCTGACAGCGGGTTTCCTGGGCATGATGTACTACTTTGTGCCTAAGCAAGCTGAGCGTCCAGTGTACTCTTACAGCTTGTCTATCGTGCACTTCTGGGCATTGATCTTCACTTACATGTGGGCGGGTCCTCACCACCTGCATTACACCGCGTTGCCTGACTGGACACAGTCTCTGGGTATGGTGTTGTCCTTAATCCTATTTGCACCAAGCTGGGGCGGTATGATCAACGGTATCATGACCTTGTCCGGCGCATGGCACAAACTGCGCACAGACCCTATCTTGCGCTTCCTGATCGTTTCCCTGTCTTTCTACGGTATGAGTACCTTTGAAGGCCCGATGATGGCGATCAAGACTGTGAACGCTTTGTCTCACTACACTGACTGGACCGTCGGTCACGTGCACTCTGGTGCCCTGGGCTGGGTTGGTTTCATTTCCATCGGTTCCCTGTACTTCCTGATTCCACGCCTGTTCGGCCAAAAACAGATGTACAGCGTGAAAGCAATTGAAGTGCACTTCTGGATGGCAACCATCGGCGTGGTGTTATACATCGCTGCCTTGTGGATCTCTGGTGTGATGGAAGGTTTGATGTGGCGTGCCATGAATGCTGACGGTACCTTGGCTTATACCTTTGTTGAAAGTGTAAAAGCTAAATTCCCGTACTACTTCACACGTGCATTGGGTGGCTTCCTGTACATGAGTGGCCTGGTCATCATGTTGTGGAACACATATAAAACAGCAACTAGCGGCAAGCCAGCAACGGTAGAAGTACCGGCTGTGGTTGCACACGCTTAAGGAATTCGCTATGGCAACTCATCAAAACAATAGTGGCAATCTGCACGAAAAGATCGAAACCAATAACTTCCTGCTGATCGTGCTGACGTTCATTACGATCTCATTTGGTGGTCTGGTGGAAATCGTGCCGCTCTTTTTCCAGAAATCGCTGACTGAGCCTATCCGTGGGTTGCAGCCTTACACTGCGCTGCAACTGGCTGGCCGTGACATCTATCTGCGTGAAGGCTGCTACAACTGCCACTCACAGATGATCCGTCCTTTCCACGCTGAAACGCTGCGTTATGGCCATTACTCTGTGGCGGGTGAATATGTGTATGACCATCCGTTCCAGTGGGGTAGTAAGCGTACTGGTCCTGACCTGCACCGTGTAGGCGGCAAGTACAGTGATGACTGGCACCGTGTTCACCTGAACAACCCTCGTGATGTGGTTCCAGAGTCCATCATGCCAGCCTACCCATGGTTGAATGAAAATCTGGTAGACGACACAACGATTGGTGACCATATGTCTGCGCTGCGTAAAGTCGGCGTGCCATATACCGATGAGCAGATCAAGACTGCTGGCGAAGAAATCAAGGGTAAAACCGAGATGGATGCACTGGTTTCTTACCTGCAAGTACTGGGTACCCACCTGAAATAAGGAGACGCGCCATGGATATGATCAACCTATTACGCATATTGTTTACAGTACTGAGTTTTGTCCTGTTTATAGCAATCGTGGTGTGGGCATGGCGCAATCGTCACTCCGCACAATTTAAAGACGCGCAGCACTTGCCGTTCGATCAAGACTAATATTTGTGCGGGCATGTTAAGGAAAACATCATGAATGATTTTGTAAACGGATTTTGGCCGATCTGGATTTCGACCATTACCTTGGGAGGTATCGCTTTTTGTGTTGGCTTGTTGATTTTTGCTAGCCGCATTAAAGTGAATTTACAAAGTGACAACACCAATGGTCACGAGTGGGATGGCATTAAAGAAATGAACAATCCACTGCCAATGTGGTGGGTCGGTTTGTTTATCATCACCGTTATTTTTGGCTTGTCTTATCTGTTCCTGTTCCCAGGCTTGGGGACTTATAACGGCAAGTTCGGCTGGACAGAAGTGAAACAGTACGAAGCGGAAGTGGCTAAAAACAACGAGAAAATTGCTCCGTTGTACGCTAAATACGCTGCGATGCCAGTGGAAGAAGTTGCCAAGATTCCTGAAGCGCGTGATATTGGTAAGCGTATTTTCCTCAACAACTGTGCAGCTTGTCACGGTTCAGATGCCAAGGGTAGCCGCGGTTTCCCTAACCTGACCGACACCGACTGGTTGTATGGTGGGGCGCCTGACACGATCAAGCTGACCATCAACAATGGCCGTAACGGCATCATGCCTCCGATGGCCGCCGCAGTCGGCTCTGAAGAAGATGTTAAAAATGTCGCCAACTATGTATTGAGCTTGTCTGGCAGCATTCATGACTCCGGTCGTGCAAACGCTGGTAAAGAGAAGTTTGTTGTGTGTGCCGCTTGCCACGGCCCTGAAGGTAAAGGTAACCAGGCAATTGGTGCGCCAAACCTGACAGACAATATCTGGTTGCATGGCCAAGGTGAAGCCGCCATTATCAAGCGTATTCACGAAGGTAAAAACAACGTGATGCCAGCCTGGAAAGAAAAATTCACACCTGAGCAAATTCACTTGCTGACTGCTTATGTTTGGGGTCTTTCCAACAAATAAGGTGTATGCAAAACCCAATGAGCGATATTAAAGAAAGCGCTGTGACCGAAACCACCATTCCTGTACAGGAGGTGGTTTTGTCACTTTATAAGTCCGCAGACAAGATTTACGCCCGTAGCGTCTCGGGGTTTTATGACCGATGGCGCTGGGTCATGGTCTGGGCCACGCAGCTGTTTTTCTACGGTGTACCGTGGTTGCAGTGGGACGGCCGCCAAGCCATGCTGTTTGATCTTGAAGCCAAGCGCTTTTATATCTTCGGCCTGATTTTTCATCCGCAAGACCTGATTTACCTCTCTTTCCTGCTCATCGTTTCTGCCCTGGCGCTGTTCCTGTTTACCGCAGTGGCCGGGCGGTTATGGTGTGGCTATACCTGTCCGCAAACGGTGTATACCGAAATATTTATGTGGATGGAGCAAAAAATAGAAGGTGACCGTATTGCGCGCATGCGCCTTGATGATGGTGGTTGGACAACCAAGAAGATTATTCGTAAATCGCTTAAACACTTGGCGTGGATTACTTTTGGCTTGTGGACGGGTGTGACTTTTGTAGGCTATTTTTCACCTATCCGCGAACTGGTGCCTGCCATTTTTGAGTGGCAATTAGGCGGTTGGGAAACCTTCTGGATCTGCTTCTACGGGTTTGCGACTTACGGCAACGCAGGCTATATGCGTGAGCAGGTCTGCAAGTACATGTGTCCTTATGCACGCTTTCAGAGTGCCATGTTTGACGGCGATACCATGACCGTCACCTATGATGAGGCCCGCGGCGAACCACGTGGCTCACGCTCCAAAAAAGCCGGCGAAAACGCCAATGGTCTCGGCAGCTGTATTGACTGTAGTATTTGTGTGCAGGTGTGTCCGACCGGTATCGATATCCGTGACGGGTTGCAATATGAATGCATCGGCTGCGGCGCCTGTATTGATGCCTGTGACGATGTCATGGACAAAATGGGCTATGCCAAGGGCCTGATCAAATACACCACGCAAAATGGTCTGGATAACCGCTGGAGCCGCCAGCAAATGTGGCGCCGCCTGTTGCGTCCACGGGTGCTGATTTATACGGCTATTCTTGTGGCTTTAACCGTGGGTATGGTGGTGAGCCTGTATTTCAAACCTGACTTCAGGCTAGATGTCTTGCGTGACCGTGCCATGATGGCGCGCTATACCAATGAAGGCAAAATTGAGAACGTCTATAACCTCAAGCTTGAAAACGACACGGAATCAGCACGCGATTACACCCTGAAGGTGACCGGGTTGCCAGACATGGATGTGCATATTTCAGACGATAATGGCGAGCCATTCAAGGCGCTCAAACCTTTTGAAACACGTAATGTCATAGTAGAGCTGCAATTGCCGGATGGCGTGACCAGCGCCGGTTCGCACAAAATCTATTTCGAAATGACGGATGTTGAATCCAAAGACACGGTAAAAGAAAAGTCAGTGTTTATCGTGCCGAGTAATTAAAGTTGGAGTACGCAGAATGAGCAATTCCCAAGCAGCCTTAAAGGCTGCCCCTTTGCAACCTGAGCAAAAGTGGTACCAGAATCCGTTTGTGTGGCTGGTCATCGGCGGGCCCTTACTGGTCGTAGTCGCGTCGTTTATCACCCTCTATCTGGCGATTACACATCCTGACCCGGCCATTGATGATTACTACCGCAAGGGCATAGAAATCAACAAGACGCTAGATGCGCAAGGCCAGGAGTCTCAGAGCGAGTCTATGGCACCTGCCATCCAGGCCCGCAACCACGCTCAAACCGGCTTAAAGCCCGCTGAAGAGTAATCTTCGCTATTCAAACACGCGCACGCAAACACCTAGCGTGCGCAATTCCTCTGCATAGTGCTCTAACATTACTGTTGAAGTGGTTTGCAGGCAGCCCTGGTGATCTTGCTGGCTGGGCCTCGCAATGCCATAAAGCAGAATGCCGCTGATTGCTCCCCTCTCTGTGAGCAATGCCTCTTGATAGCCGGCCAGGCTGGGGGTAGTGACCAGCTTGCCCTCGACAGTTCTGCTCACCACCGCAGTTTGTACCCAGGTGGTACAAAGCGTGCAACAGGTTTGCAGCCGCTGCAAATGCAAAGAGAGCGGCAGATGGGTGTCGTTGATCGCAAGCATTTCCGCATCCGTTCCCGCATCCAGTTTGAACCAGACCTCACCCCCTATCTCATTGAGTCGCTTGAGGGCATGCTGCACATGCGCGTGTTGAAGCTGGCTGCCATTGGTAATGAGCCGAACATGGGCAGGGCGGTCCTGTAGAGGGCGCTGCTGCAATAACTGGATCAGGCTGTGCAGAATCTCGATAAACTGCGGCGAGGTGGTCGGTTCGCCGTCCCCGGCAAAAGCAATATCCTGCACACAGTCTTGCATGGTCTGTGGGGCGCAGTGCTGACTGAGCCAATCCAGGCAGTCCTTGAGTTCCTGCATAAGCTGAGGGCCATCAATCGTTGGCGAAGGGCCGCGCTGCAAACCGGGCACCTGGCAATACAGGCAATGCCAGTTACAGCAGTGGTTAGGATGCAGGTTGATGCCGATAGAGAGGCCTTGTGCCCGGCGCGACCACACCGGGTAAATGTATTGCCAGCCTTGGCTGGCAGCGTAGGCAGTCAAGCCCTTGAACAAGGGAGAGGGTTCCATCTGAAAGCCCTTACCAAAAAAATGTTTTTAGCAGGTGCTGGAATTAAAGATGGTTTTCAGTTTCTCGTGATCGAGGATGCGGATATTTTTCTGTTTGACTTCAATAATGCCTTCGTCACTAAACTTGGAGAAGGTGCGGCTGACAGTTTCCAGTTTCATGCCCAGATAGCTGCCAATTTCTTCCCGCGTCATGCGTAAAATCAGTTCACTCTTGGAGTAGCCTCTGGCATGCAGACGTTGCAATAAATTGAGCAGGAAGGCCGCCAGGCGTTCTTCAGCGCGCATATTCGCCAGCAGCATCATGACACCATTTTCACGCACAATCTCACGGCTCATGATTTTGTGTACATGACGTTGCAGCATGGGGATTTGACGAGACAGGTCTTCGACATGGTTAAACGGCATGACGCAGACTTCTGCATCTTCAAGGGCGATGGCGTTGCAATTGTGCTTGTCACTGACAATGCCATCCAGGCCCATGATTTCGCCAGCCATCTGGAATCCGGTGACTTGCTCACGGCCATCTTCAGACACCACACACGTCTTGAAAAACCCAGTGCGGATGGCATACAAGGTGGTAAATGCATCGCCACTACTGTAGAGGTGGCCGCCTTGTTTGATCTTTTTGCGGGTCGCAACCATGCCATCTAACTGAGTCATTTCTTCTGTGCTTAAGCCGATAGGCAGGCACAGTTCACGCAGGTTGCAATTAGAACAGGCGACCTTGAAGCTCGATTCGGCTTGCATGGGAGGCGTCCTTGGCTGTGGTTGAATATGCGAAGGATTATACGCCTCTTCAGAGATGGTTTCATTGAACATGGTGATCTATCTTCCCTTTTATATTGATGCCATTATGCCTGCGATGGTTTGAGCAGCATTTGATTTGCATCAAGAAGTCATGCATTGCACTGTGGCAAAGTAGCTGTCAATGAACCGGGGCCGCGAGGCCCGCTGTGACGACAGGAAAGAATTTGCCAGAGACCATGAAACAACCGTTGATGATTACCCAGGCGCATATTGAGCGCTATGATGTTTCTGGCCCGCGATATACCTCATATCCGACGGCAGATCGTTTTGTTGAAGCTTTTGATGCGGCTGCCTATTACAAGGCTGCCGATCAGCGCAATATCAGCAACTGGACGCAGCCGTTGTCAGTGTATGTACACATCCCGTTTTGTGCGTCGCTGTGTTTCTATTGCGCCTGCAATAAGATTGTCACCAAGCGTTATGAGCAAAGTGCCATCTACCTCAATTACCTTAAACGCGAGCTCGGCCTGCACCTGAATCACTTCTCCAAAGCGCAAACAGTCAATCAGCTGCACCTGGGCGGCGGCACGCCGACATTTTTCAACGATGAGGAATTGTCCAATCTGATGCACATGCTGAAAGCCGCCTTTGTGTTCAGCGCAGAAGGGGAATATTCGATTGAAATTGACCCCAGAACAGTGAACCAGCAGCGCTTGCAGCACTTGCGTGACCTTGGGTTTAACCGCCTGAGTTTTGGAGTGCAAGACTTTGACATTGAAGTGCAGCAGGCCGTACATCGCGTGCAATCTTACGAGCAAGTGGAAACCTTGATGCAGCAAGCGCGGGAGATGGGTTACCAGTCCATTAACGCCGACCTCATTTATGGCTTACCCAAGCAAACGCCCGCCAGCTTCCGCGAAACGATCAGCAAAATCACGCGCTTGCGGCCAGACCGGATTGCGCTCTATGGATACGCGCACCTGCCATCCCGCTTTAAACCACAGCGTCGTATCCTGCCGGACGAGTTGCCGAATGCTGTCGACAAAATCCAGATGCTGTCAGAAGCGATCCAGCAATTGATGCAGGCAGGGTATGTGTATATTGGCATGGATCACTTTGCACTGCCGGAAGATGCACTGGCGATTGCCAAGCAACAGGGCAGGTTGCACCGAAACTTTCAGGGCTACAGCACCATGGCCGACCAGGACATCCTGGCGCTGGGGGTATCCGCCATCGGCAAAATGGGCGCCACCTACAGCCAGAATGCCAAAACGCTGGAAGAGTATTACGACTTTCTAGACCAGGGCCAATTGCCTATCGTGCGCGGCCTGGCATTGAGCCGGGATGACCTGATCCGCCGTGCGGTGATTATGGCGATTATGTGCCATGGCGAACTGAGCTACGAATCGATTGAGCTTTCCTATATGGTTAACTTCAATGATTACTTTAAGTCAGAGATCCAGCAACTGGTTGATAAAGAGAAGCAAGGCCTTGTGGTGTTAGAAGAAGACGGTCTTAAAGTGACTGAAATGGGCTGGTATTTTGTGCGGGCCATTGCCATGGTGTTTGACCGCTATTTGCAGCACGATGCCAATCGTGCAAGGTTTTCCAAAATCCTTTAAACTGCCGGCATGTTAGCCAGCTTACTCCTGACCGCCTTTGTCATGGGGCTGGCAGGCGGCCCGCATTGCATTGCCATGTGTGGTGCAGCTTGCGGCGCCATGCAATCCTCTCCGCAAACCACCAGCCACTTCCGCGCCATTCCGCTGCGCGTGATCAAAACCATTCCCTGGAGCTTTTATCTTGGCCGTATGCTGGGCTATGGCCTGCTGGGTGCACTTTCCGCAGAAACCCTGCGCGGCCTGGCGTGGTTATCCAATCAAAGCCAGGTATTTCAACCCTTATGGACCTTTTCGCATACCCTGATTTTTGCCTGGGGCGTGATTTTGCTGGTCAGTGGTCAACAACCCCAATGGGCTGTGCAGCGCGCACAGCAAGTGTGGGCATGGATTAAACAGCATACCGAACATGCGCGGCTCGGTTATTTTCTAACCGGCCTGGTCTGGGCGTTGTTGCCCTGCGGCTTACTCTATTCGGCGGTCATGTTCGCCTCCCTGCAATCACAATGGCTGCAAGGCGCCCTGGTCATGATGGCGTTTGCTTGTGGGTCAGCCACCGTGCTGGCGCTTGCACCAATCATATGGCGTGCCAGCCAGCAATCCTTGCCGGTGTGGTTCAGTGAGGCGACAGGCATGCGCCTGAGCGGTGTTTTGCTCATCATGCTCAGTGTGATCGCATTGTGGATGGACGTCATTCATCACGATAAATTGTGGTGCCAGGTTCTTTAGGCATATCGTCTGTCAATCTTGCTTTTGTCCTAAGCCTCGGGTAACTTTCAATGGTTAATATAATTTAACAATTGAAAGTGGTTTATGGTTCAGCTACTCAAAAATTGCCTGTGCTTTTTATGCTTCGCTGTGACGGCACTACATGGCCACGCAGAAGTCCCCAGCCTATTGCTGGCGCAAATCTACCATGCAGACATAGAGGTGCGTGATTACCTGGTGAGTGAAAAACTCGATGGCATCCGCGCATTTTGGGATGGTCAGCAATTCATCAGCAGGCAAGGGCATCCTATCCATGCGCCCGCCTGGTTTAGCAAAGGGTTTCCCAACCGCCCGCTGGATGGCGAGTTATGGATCGCGCGCGGCCGCTTTGAGCAGCTTTCTTCTACCGTCAGGCAATCCAAACCGGATGATGCCGCCTGGCGGCAAGTGGCATATTATGTGTTTGAATTACCAGAGGCCAGTGGCGATTTCTCGCAGCGTGCACAGCATATCCGGCAGGTCGTTCGAGAGGCGCACAACCCTTATCTTAAAAGTCTGCCCCAATTCAAAGTTAAAGATCGGCAGACGCTCAAACTGACTCTGCAACATATTGTAGACAGGCATGGCGAAGGCCTCATGTTGCACCGTGCCGATGCGCCGTATCTCACCGGTCGCAGCCATGTGCTGCTCAAACTCAAGCCACAACTGGATGCTGAGGCCAGGGTGATCGGGCATGTGCCAGGCAAAGGCAAATACCAGGGTAAAATGGGTGCGCTGTTAGTGGAGACCCCGGATGGCTTGCAGTTTAAATTAGGCACAGGATTTACCGATGCCGAACGCGCCAATCCACCTCCGATAGGCAGCCAGGTCACGTATACTTACCGCGATGTCACTAAAAACGGCAAACCAAAGTTTGCCAGTTTTTTGCGGGTACGGCCGCCAGAATAAATAACATGAAGGAATCAAGATGAAGTGGTTTGCAGGATTATTAGGCTGCTGCATAGCAGCACATGCGGTTGCAATGGATTTAAGCGGTGTCTACGCCTGCACAGGGGATGATGCGCATGAAGGCAAATATACCGGCACCGTCACTATGAAGTTACGCCCTGAGCATAGTAAAGGGGCGGATGCCAGCTATGACTTTCAACTTGAAGTGCCTGACTACGGTGTTTATAAGGGCCATGCGGCAGCACATGGCATGTATGCCGCCATGCATTTTGCCTTACCGGCTGAAAATGGCGAGTATGGTGGCAAGACGCATGATTATGGGACGGGGGTAGCAGAGTTTAAGAAAAATGCCAAAGGGCAGTTGAGTTTCAGGAAGTTTTATTTTGAACCGGCGTTTAAGGGTGGGAATACAGGGGTTGAGGAGTGTGTTAGAAAGTAATGATTCCTAGCGTAATGGCAGCCCTCTGGTAAAGTTGTTGCGTAAAAAAGTTTGTCATTCCGGCGTAGGCCGGAATCTAGGCGAGGTCAACACTTTAACTTGGATGCAATC
>CAKZJM010000426.1 GCA_936943315.1 uncultured Methylophilus sp.
AACCCAGCCTGAGCCATTGAAACCTGGTCAGCTGGAAGTGGCGATTGTAGGGGCGGGTGCGACGGGCGTAGAGCTGGCCGCAGAATTGCATAACACCACACGTGAGCTGGCAGCGTATGGCCTGGATAAGATTGATGCTGACCGTGATGTCAAAATTTCACTGATTGAAGCCAGTGACCGTATTTTGCCAGCGTTGCCGCCAAAATTGTCTTATGCGGTAGATGTGGAGTTGCGTAAACTGCGTGTTAATGTGTTTACCGGTGAGCGAGTGACTGAAGTGTCAGCCAAAGGCATTACGACGCATAGTGGCCGTACTATTCCGGCAGAGCTCGTGGTTTGGGCGGCGGGGATCAAGGCGCCAGACTTCCTCAAGGATATTGATGGCCTGGAAACCAACCGGATTAACCAGCTGGTTGTGAATCAGGCACTGCAAACCACGCGTGATGAAAATATCTTTGCGTTTGGTGACTGCGCGGCTTGCCCTTGGTTGGGACACGACAGCACTGTGCCACCTCGTGCACAGGCAGCCCACCAGCAATCCTCTTTATTGGTGAAAACAGTCAAAGCGCGTGTGGCGGGTAAGTCACAATTGCCGGAGTTCCATTACCATGACTATGGCTCACTGGTGAACCTGGGTAAATACTCTACCGTGGGTAGCTTGATGGGTGCAGTGGCTGGCGGCAGCATGTATATCCAGGGCCTGGTGGCGCGGCTGATGTACCGTTCATTGTACAAAATGCATTTGATGGCTTTGCACGGCATATTGGCTGTGATTGTGCATACCATCGGGCGTATCATTTCCAGACGAACCGAACCGCATGTGAAACTGCACTAATTAATTCACAGCAAATAAAAAGGGCGCATCAAGCGCCCTTTTTATTTTTGTATGTTTACTGCTGGATATGTTTGCGGTAAACCAGCGTAATCAACGACATGCTCACGATGATAAACACGCCAAAAATGGCCACAATGGTATTGATGTCCAGTTTGGCGCCGACCATCCAGGTATAAGCACCCAGTAGCAGCAAGATGCCTATGTTTTCGTTGAAGTTCTGCACGGCAATCGAGTGACCGGCGCCCAGCAAGTGATGGCCCCGGTGTTGCAATAGTGAGTTCAAGGGCACCAAGAAATAACCAGATAAGACACCGATCACAAACAGCAGCACCCCCGCCAGAATGGGGCTATGAATCACGATCATACTGATGACCAGAATACCCATATAGATACCGGCAGGGAGTACCTTGACGGCGTTTTCTAGTTCTACGTAACGCGAAGCAATGACTGAGCCTGCCGCGATACCCACTGCCAGAATAGCAATCAAATAGGTAGCTTCTTGCTGCGAAAAACCTAGCCGGATATCCGCCCATTGCAACACGACAAATTGCAGGGTGGCCCCTGCGCCCCAAAACAAGGTCGTCACCGCCAGCGAAACCTGCCCTTGTGGATCTTTCCATAAGGTAATAAAGGCGTGCCAAAAGTCCCTGAGCAAGAACCACAGGGTTTTTTGCTCAACCTTATGGTCAATCGGCACTTTGGGAATGTAATAGTTAAAGGCTGCTGCCAGCAGATAGAGCAGCATGATGCAGGCAATGCCCATGTAGGGGTTGTTGGCCGACAATGTAGAGCCTAGCACGGGTCCTAAAATAATCGCTGATACAGTCGTCCCTTCCATCCAGGCATTGGCTTTAATCAGCAAGTGCGAAGGCAGCATTTCGGTGAGGATGCCGTATTTGGCAGGAGAATAGGCCGCCGCACCCACGCCCACCATGGCATAAGCATATAAAGGAGGCACGCCGACCAATGCCATCAAGCAGCCAATAAATTTCAGGCCGTTGCTCAAGAACATCACCCGCCCTTTGGGTAAGGCGTCGGCAAAGGGGCCGACAAAAGGCGCGAGCAGGATGTAGGAGATGACAAAGAACTCCCGCAACAACGGTTCGTGCCAGCTAGGCGCATTGAGCTTAGCCAGCAACGCAATCGCTGCAAACAGGAGTGCATTATCAGCGATTGCCGATAGGAACTGGGCAATCAGTAAGGTGTAAAAGCCTTTGACCATTAAAAACGAGCAGACTGGCGTCTACAAGACCTCTGCTGCAAAATCGGCCAGGCGTGAGCGTTCGCCGCGGACTAAGGTGATGTGGCCGTTATGAGGCCAATTCTTGAAACGGTCAACCACGTAAGTCAGGCCTGAGCTACCCTCAGTCAGGTAGGGGGTATCAATTTGGGCGATATTGCCCAAACATACCACCTTAGTGCCTGGGCCTGCACGCGTAATCAGCGTTTTCATTTGTTTAGGCGTCAGGTTTTGTGCTTCGTCAATAATAAGGAACTTGTTGAGGAAGGTGCGGCCACGCATGAAATTCAAGGATTTGATCTTGATGCGTGTGCGAATCAGGTCTTGAGTCGCAGCGCGACCCCATTCACCGACATCTTCATCGGTTTTGTTGAGCACATCGAGGTTGTCTTCGAGTGCGCCCATCCAGGGAGCCATTTTCTCTTCTTCAGTGCCTGGCAAAAAGCCGATGTCTTCACCCACGGGTACGGTCACGCGTGTCATGATAATTTCTGAGTAGCGTTTTTTATCCAGTGTCTGCGTCAGGGCTGCGGCCAATGTTAGCAGCGTTTTCCCGGTCCCGGCCTGGCCCAGCAATGTGACGAAGTCAATGTCTGGATCCATCAGCAAATTCAGCGCAAAATTTTGTTCGCGGTTACGCGCGGTGATCCCCCAAATACTGTGTTTTGGGTTTTGGTGGTCTTGAACCACTTCAAGCACAGCAGCGTTATCTTCGATCTTGCGGACAATGGCGTGGAAGGGCTTGTTGTATTCGTAAAACACAAACTCGTTCACGAGCAATGATTTCACGATCGGGCCGCTGATTTTATAAAACATGCGGCCAGATTCCTGCCAGGAGTGCATATCTTTGCTGTGCGCCTCCCAGAAATCTTCAGGCAGTTCGCGTAAGCCGGTGTACAGCATGTCGCTGTCTTCAAGCACCTTGTCATTGAAGTAGTCTTCTGACGGCACGCCCATGGCACGGGCTTTAATCCGGATATTGATATCCTTACTGACCAGGATGACGCTACGTTTTGAGTGTTGCTTTTTCAGTGACAGTGCAACGCTGATAATCTGATTGTCTGCCTTGCTGCCCGCCAAGCCTGGCAGGTCTGTAGGCACATGCTCCATCTGGAAAAACAGCTTGCCGGTCAGGTGGCGATTGCCCTGGATCCCTAGCGGACAACCTTCTTCCAGTTTGTCGGTGTCTATGCTGCCGATGATCTCTTCGAGAAAGCGGCTGGCCTGGCGCGCGTTACGGGCAACCTCGGTCAAGCCCTTTTTGTTATTGTCTAGTTCTTCCAATGTCACCATTGGCAAATAAACATCATGCTCTTCAAACCTGAACAGCGACGATGGGTCGTGCATCAGGACATTGGTATCAAGAACAAACAGCTTGGTGTGTGGAGCACGGGCCATAGAAAATCACTTTATGAGTGGGAAGACTGGATGCTGGCATATACCTCAGCGGCATGACCATCCACTTTGACACCCCGCCATTCGCGGACGATGGTGCCTTGTGGGTTAATTAGAAATGTACTGCGCTCGATACCACGTACTTGTTTGCCGTACATGTTTTTCATTTTGATGACATCGAACGCCAGGCAAGCGGTTTCGTCAGCGTCAGAAATCAATTCAAACGGAAAGCTGTATTTTGCCTTGAAGTTTTCATGAGATTTGAGGCTGTCGCGTGAAATGCCAAAAATCACGGCATTGGCGGCCACAAACTGTTCATGCAGATCACGGAACTGCATGCCCTGCGTGGTACACCCTGGCGTTGCATCTTTGGGATAAAAATAGAGAACAAGAAACTTACCTAAATAGTCTTTGCTATTAAATTGCAGGCCGGAGGTGGCCGGTAAGGAGAGTTCTGGAACAGGTGAATTCAACATATTAGTCATGACAATCACTTAATCACATTGTTGATAAAAATACAAAATTAAGCAAGCACAAAACGCAAATTCTCATCAGTCTTTAAGCGCGCAAATTATTGCGGCAAAGTGATGACAATCCGCGTGCCGGTGCCTGCATTGCTTTCGAATGACATCGCCCCGCCAAGTTCTTCGCACACCTTGAAGGCAAACGGGATACCAAGCCCTGTGCCGAAGCGCTTGGTGGTCGGGCCTGGGGTCAGCGCATGTGGGTCCGGTTTAAACGGCATGCCCGGCCCCTGGTCAATGATCACCAGCGTTAACAGGTTGTTTTCAAGGTGGCATGCAAGCTGTATCTCGCTGCCTTTGGGCGATGCTTCCGCAGCATTTAAGAGCAGGTTGTAAAGCATTTGTTCCAGCAGGTGCTCGTCGGTCAATATCAGGCGTTTGATATTGGCACTGTCTTCGGTGACTTTGATCTGCTTTTCATTGAGTTTGGGTTGCAGGGTGGTCAGGGCGCCCTGCACAATAGAAGAAAGCAGCAACTGGTTTAACATCGGTTTGATCGGGTGCAGGTAAGACAGTAGACTGCCGGTCCAGCGTTCCAGCCGGTCTACCGTATGCATAATGCCTTGTATTGATTCAAGCGTATCTTTATCCAGCAGTGGGTCATCAATCACTTGCGCCGTGGCACGAATGCTGGCCAGCGGATTGCGGATATTATGGGCCAGCATGGGAACAAGCAGGCCAAGTGCGGCCTGTTTTTCACTTTTAACCAGCGCATCCCGGCTGGCGGCCAGGTCTTCCGCCATTTTGTTGATCTCCCTCGAAAGAACAGCCAGTTCTTCGGCGCCCGCCTCGGGCACCTGATGGCTCAGGTTGCCGGTACTGATGGCGTTGGTTGCCTGCATGATGTCGTTGATCGGCCTGACAATGGAGTTCTTCAGGATCCGCCGCGAATACACAATCAGGATGCAAGCCAATATCAATGGCATCGAAAGCACGGCAATTGAATTGCTTCGAGCTTCGTCCAGCCGGTGCTTGATTTCGCCCTGCTTGACCATGAGCAGGTATTCGGCCCGTTTGGACACTTCTTCGTAGTGCCTGAAGATGCCCGTTTCAATGTCCTGATAAATCGACTTTTGCGCTTTGCGGTCGGGGTTGTTTTGGTAACGGTAAAATAGGGTAGGCGCTTCGTTTACCAGGCTGCGGTATTTACGCTCAATCTCAATGAGTGCATCACGTTCCTGCTGGTCAATCGCAATATTCTGCAAGCGCTCTAAATGGTCCAGAATCGACGTGGTGTACTGGTTATATTCACGCAATGCATTTTCCTCTTGCAAGAAAAACGCATCGAATAGTTCTTTGGTTTGGCGGTAGAGGTCACCGCGTACCAGGTAGATTTCCTGGATGACGAAATTAATACGTTGTGATTGTTTAGAGGCCTTGTCCCACAGGTATATCCCATAACCACCGCTGGCAACCGCCAGAATAATTAATGCAATGAAATACAGGTCATGGAACAGCAGCAGATGCCGGAGTGGCTTGTCGTGGGCACCACTGGCTGATGAGGGTCTGTGCTTGAAAAACATGGATGGCTAACTGGCAAGCTTGAAGCTCACCGTCACAATAATGTTATTGATTTTGCCGCGCAGAATCTCGGTGAAATGCTGTTTTAATTGAGACTTTTGTGCAGCGCTGATAGCCGCGTCATCAATGGCTTTGTTGCCACTGGATTCGACGATTTCGATCCCTGTGATATTGCCATGGTCATCCATATTGATGCTGAGTTTCACATCTCCTTCAATGCCCCTGTCCTGGGCAATTCTGGGGTAGCGCTGGTTTTTCTTAAGCTCACGGTGCGCCGCACTTCTAAACGCATTGCGTGCCGCATCAATGTCGCCTTCACTTGGACCTGCCTTGACCGGCTCAGGCGGTGGCGCTGGCGGGGCAGGGGGAGGAACAACCACTTCCGGTTTTGCCTCGCTAGCGGTTGGTTTGGCAGCGATCACGGGCGGCGTAGGCGATTCAACCACCGGGCGTGGCGTCTCTACCACAGGTTCCGGCGAGGGTTTTTGTGGCATCGGCTCGTGTTTGACCGGTTTGGGCTCTGGCTTCACCGGTGTGGGTTGTGGCTTGAGTGGTTCTGGCTGGGGTTTGGGTGGCGTAGGTTGTGGCTCAGCCGCAGGTTGCACCGGCGCGGGCGGTTGCTCTTTCACCAGCTCAATGCGGATTTCCTGCTTTTTGGGGGGCGGAAGGTCATAGTCTGGCTTAGGCAGTGTAAACATCATCAATGCATGAATCAGAAGCGAAGCAATCAGGCACCACTCTAATAGATGATTGAACTGTTTTGACTCTTTTAAAACGGCTTGCACGCCACTATCCTTATGATTAACCCCCACTACGACCCATAACTATAAGCTATTTTTGATGGTTCATGCCAGCGTGACTCACGTTAACAGATTTAGTAGTTGGGTTTGTTGATGTGGAACGTGGTTTAGCAGATGCCGTAAAAAGGTTGCACCTCAACCAGTGAGCCTCTTTCCAGCGAGCCTGTGTGTTCATCCAGCACAATAAAGCAATTGGCCTGGCTCATGCTGCTCAAGATGCCGGAGCCTTGTCCGCCAGTGGTTTTCACCTTCCAGTGCGGGCCCTCTTTAAAAAGAATGCCGCGTTGAAACTCAGTGCGCCCGGGCGCTTTTTTGATTGCATCCACGCATTCAACCTGAAAGGTGGGGGTAGGCATGGCATTAGCGCCCATTAAGTGTTTGAGAGCCGTCTGCACAAACTGGTAAAACGTGACCATGGTCGAGACCGGATTGCCCGGCAGGCCAAAATAATGCGACTGGCCGATTTTGCCGTAAGCCAGCGGACGGCCTGGCTTCATGTTGATTTTCCAGAACAAGACTTGCCCATGCTTGGCCAGCAATTGCTTCATAAAATCGGCTTCGCCCACCGACACCCCGCCGCTGGTAATGACAACATCGTGTTTTGCGGCGGCTGTGAGCAACATGTTTTCGAGTGCTGCAGGGTCGTCAGCCACATTACCCAGGTCATGCATCTCCACCCCCAGCGCCTGGCACATGCCCCATAGGCTATAACGGTTGCTATCGTAAATTTGCCCGGTTTGAAGGGGTTGGCCCACGCTCACAAGCTCGTCACCATTGCTAAAAAAGGCCACTTTCAAGCGGCGGTAAACCTGGACTTCAGCAATCCCCAATGAAGCGAGTAAGCCCATATCGGCCGGTTGCAGTTGGTGGCCACGGCTCAATACCGTTTGTCCAATCGCGATATCTTCGCCAGTCAGGCGGATGTTGGCACCCACGGGCGGGACTTTGGTGAGTGTGATCATCTCCCCTTGAGTGGTGGTATGTTCTTGCATGACCACGGTATCCACCTCCGCCGGAATCACTGCGCCCGTCATGATCTTGATGCAGCCGCCGGGCGGCAATGATCCTGTAAACGGCTTGCCCGCAAAGGCGGTGCCTGCCACTTTCAAAGGCTGCTGCGCTTCTGCATGCCTAAAGGCAAAACCGTCCATGGCAGAATTATTGTGACCAGGCACATTCATGGTAGAAGTCACATCGGCAGCCAGGGTGCGTCCAAGCGATTGTTTAATCGAGAGGATTTCGGTTTCCTCCACCGGTGACAAAAACTGCTGGATGTACTGCCGTGCTTGCGTTACTGACATGGCATTGGGGTCGTAGTCATCCGCGCACGAGGGATTGCTGGCGAGTTGTTGTAAAAGATCGTGGTTACTCATGGTGTCTGCGGGAGAGGCTGATTAATGTTAGTGAATGCTTGCTCGTCTTCAAAGCTAACAAATACGTGGGGATGAAGTGCTTGCCAGCCGCTGACGCGGCGCTGTCCCGTTTGCAGATAGGCATCCAGATCGGTACTCACGCTGCGCGGCATCAGGCAAAACACCGGGTGGGTGCCACTCGCGCTGCGGGCGATGGCCAGCATGGTCTGCGGGCCGCTCATGGCTTGCATCGCTTGAACGGCCTGGCTGAGGCGGCTAGCTAAGTCCAATGGCAACAGGGGAGAGTCACGCTCAATATCCAGTCTGTGGCGGCATGATGTAAAGCGGCTTGCATGCCAGCCAGCGGTCCGTCAAACTGGTCGTTTTCGTCGGTGATGACAGGGACGCCATAAGTTTGATAGCGTTCAATATGACGATTGGCATTGATCATCACGTGATCGACTTGCGGAGTGATGCGCGCCAGGATATGTTCAATCATGGGCTGGCCTTGGTAGTCCACCAGCCCTTTATCCACCCCGCCCATGCGCGTGCCACGGCCGCCAGCCAAAATCACTGCGGTAATCTGCATCAACCACCCGTGTGAGACATGAAGCGCACCACTGCTGGCGCAGCGCGGCGCAAGTCAAAATCGTGCCCTTCGGGCTTGATGCGCATGCCGTGCAGAATGGCATCCACCAAGGGCTGGTCATCATCAGGATGGGCGCGTAACAGTGGCAGTAAATTCACCTGATGCTCCTGCCCCAGGCATAAAAATAATTCGCCCTGGCAGGTAATGCGCACCCGGTTACAACTCTCACAAAAATTGTGGCTATGCGGCGAAATAAATCCAATTTTGGTCTGCTGGCCATTTACCTGCCAGTAGCGGGCTGGTCCTCCCGTTTTATGGGTGCTGGGTGTGAGTGAGAACTTACTTTTTAGCAGAGCCAGGGTTTCTGCATTGCTCACACAGCTCTGCTCCCGGTCATGGTTGACTTCACCCAGCGGCATCTCTTCAATAAAACTGATGTCAATCTTCTTGTCGATCGCAAAATTGACCAGGGCTTCGGCTTCGTCATCATTGATGCCGCGCATCAGCACGGTATTTATTTTAATATTGTCGAAGCCCGCTGCAATGGCCGCCTCCAGCCCCGTGAGCACTTTTGCCAGCTCACCCACTCGGGTGATATTTTTAAAGCGCGCTTCTTGCAGGCTGTCTATAGAAATATTGATGCGCTTAACCCCGGCAGCTTTCAGTGTGGTGGCGTACTTATCAAGCTGGCTGCCGTTCGTGGTGAGTACACACTCATCCAGGCCGGGTAAATGACCAATCTGTTCAAACAGCCACATGGCGTTCTTACGAACCAGCGGTTCACCCCCGGTGATGCGAACTTTGCGCACCCCCATACGGACAAACAATTTAACCAGGCGGGCAGATTCCTCCAGCGACAACACCTGTGCACGTGGCAAGAAAGTCATGTCTTCTGCCATGCAGTATTGGCAACGGAAATCACAACGGTCAGTGATCGACAGGCGGATGTAATCCACGCGGCGTCCAAACTGGTCGATCAATTGTGAAGGAATGTTTGCCATTGTAGGTGTGACTGATAAATGTCTAAATTAATTCGTATTTTAGGCGCTTTTTCTGCTTTCACAAGGCATAAATAGAGGATATGATTTCGAATGGTAGAATGTAACTGAATTGTAAATGGTTGGATGTGAGGTCGGTTTGGATAACACATTAAGCAACGAGCAACACGCGCAAATTCAAGCGCATATTCAAGCACACCAGCATGTGCCAGGCGGATTAATGCCTCTGCTACATGCGATTCAGGACGATATTGGTTATGTCCCTGAAGTTGTGTATCCCGAGATTGCCAAAGCGCTGGCCCTGTCTGTGGCCGAGGTGCATGGTGTCGTCACTTTTTATCATCATTTCCGCACGCACCCGATAGGCAAGCATGTGTTGCAGATTTGCCGTGCGGAGTCCTGCCAGTCCATGGGTTCAGAGAAGCTCGAAGCTGAGCTTAAAGCAAAACTTGGTGTCGACTATCATCAGACGACGGCTGACGGGAGTGTGACCTTGTTGCCGGTGTATTGCCTGGGTAACTGTGGCTGTTCGCCCGCCGTCATGCTCGATGATGAAGTCTACGGACGCATGAACACAGAAAAAGTGACTGAGTTGATTGCAGAGGTGTGCCATGGTTAAAGTCTATGTGCCGATCGACTCAACGGCCCTCTCACTGGGTGCTGAGCGCACGGCCAAAAAAATCGTTCAGGAAGCGCAGACCCGCGGAGTAAATATCACGCTGGTGCGCAATGGTTCACGCGGCCTGTTTTGGCTGGAGCCTTTGGTTGAGGTTGAAACGGCGCAAGGGCGTGTCGCTTTTGGCCCGGTGCAACCAAGCGATGTATTAAGCCTGTTCGAGGCGGGCTTTACAGAGGCCTTGTCTGACTCAGCCAAGGCTCATCCTTTATATCTGGGCCTCACCGATGACTTGGCCTGGTTGAAAAAACAGCAGCGGTTAACGTTTGCCAGGGTTGGCATCACCGATCCGTTATCGCTCGAAGAATATGTCGCACATGACGGCTACAAAGGGCTGAAAAATGCCCTGGCGATGTCTGGTGCCGACATTGTGAAAGCGGTGACAGATTCGGGCCTGCGTGGCCGCGGCGGTGCGGCTTTCCCTACTGGCATCAAATGGAACACCGTGCTCAATGCCCCAGCAGAACAAAAGTACGTGGTATGTAACGCCGATGAAGGCGACTCCGGTACCTACTCTGACCGCATGATCGTGGAAGATGATCCTTTTGTGCTGATCGAAGGCATGACCATTGCAGGCATTGCGGTGGGTGCGACGCAAGGTTATATCTATTTGCGCAGTGAATATCCGCATGCGCTGAAGACCCTCAACGAAGCCATCCGCAAAGCGAACCTGGCCGGTTATCTGGGTGAGAATATTCAGGGTTCTGGCCGTACATTCTATCTTGAAGTGCGCCGCGCAGCGGGCGCTTATGTCTGTGGCGAAGAAACCTCTTTGCTTGAAAGCCTGGAAGGCAAGCGTGGACTGGTGCGGTTCAAGCCGCCGCTGCCTGCCATCGAAGGCTTGTTTGGCAAGCCGACCATCGTCAACAATGTGATTTCACTGGCTACAGTGCCCATTATTTTAGATAAAGGTGCTCAGTATTATGCGGATTACGGCATGGGCCGCTCGCGCGGCACCTTGCCTATCCAGCTCGCAGGTAACCTCAAGCAAACCGGTTTGGTGGAGTTGGCGTTTGGCGCGACCTTGCGCGAGCTGCTCTATGATTTTGGCGGCGGCTCAGCCTCTGGCAGGCCTATCCGTGCGGTGCAAGTGGGTGGCCCGTTAGGCGCTTATCTGCCTGAGAGCCAGTTTGATACGCCGCTGGACTACGAAGAATTTAGCAAGATTTGGGCTGTGCTCGGCCATGGCGGCATTGTCGCTTTTGACGAAAGCGTTGATATGGCCAAAATGGCCCGCTATGCGTTTGAGTTTTGTGCGGTCGAAAGCTGTGGCAAGTGTACGCCATGCCGTATTGGTTCTACACGCGGCGTTGAAGTCATGGACAAGATTGTGCTGGGTAAAAACCACCCGCAAAACGTGCAATTGTTGCGTGACTTGTCCGATACCATGCTTAACGGTTCTTTGTGTGCGCTTGGCGGCATGACGCCTTATCCGGTGCTCAGTGCCTTGAATCATTTCCCTGAAGATTTTGGTCTAAGCAATAAAGAAGCCGCTGCCTGAGGGTAGCAAAGGAAGACATCATGGACGACATTAAATATTCTTCTTCCCAGCCACAAGTGCCTCACTATGATCCTGAAAAGGATTACGGCACACCCAAGTCTGACAGTGCCACCCTGGTGACATTGAATATTGACGGTGTGGATGTGACGGTGCCGGATGGGACTTCTATCATGCACGCGGCGCAACTGGGCGGCGTTACCGTTCCCAAACTATGCGCCACGGATTCTTTAGAGCCTTTCGGCTCCTGCCGCTTATGCCTGGTGGAAATCGAAGGGCGGCGCGGTTACCCGGCCTCTTGCACCACACCGGTGGCGCCCGGACTTAAGGTGAAAACCCAGACGCCGAAACTGGCGGATGTCCGCCGGGGAGTCATGGAGTTGTATATTTCCGACCATCCGCTGGATTGCCTGACCTGCGGCGCCAATGGCGACTGCGAATTACAGGACATGGCGGGTGCTGTGGGCTTGCGCGAAGTCCGTTATGGCTACGAAGGTGAAAACCACCTGGGCCAAGCCAAGGACGAATCTAATCCCTATTTCACGTTTGACCCGTCTAAATGTATCGTTTGCTCACGCTGCGTGCGTGCCTGTGAAGAAACCCAAGGTACCTTTGCGCTGACTATTCAGGGCCGTGGTTTTGACAGCAAGGTGTCTGCAGGCAACAAAGACTTCCTCGATTCAGAGTGCGTCTCTTGCGGCGCGTGCGTACAAGCCTGCCCAACCGCAACCTTGCTCGAAAAAACAGTGATTGAAGCAGGTACGCCAGAACACAAAGTCACCACCACTTGCGCGTATTGCGGGGTTGGCTGCAGTTTTGATGCGGAAATGAAGGGCGAAGAAGTGGTGCGTATGACGCCCAGCAAAGAAGGCGGTGCCAACCACGGACATAGCTGCGTCAAAGGCCGCTTTGCCTGGGGTTATGCCACCCATGCCGACCGGATCACTACACCCATGATTCGCAAGAGCATTCACGATCCTTGGCAAAAGGTCGGCTGGGACGAGGCCATTAATTACGCCGCCAGCGAAATCAAGCGCATCCAGGCACAATATGGCAAGGAAGCTGTGGGTGGCATTACCTCCAGCCGTTGTACCAACGAAGAGGTGTATGTCACACAAAAACTGATCCGTGCCGTGTTTGGCGTGAATAACGTGGATACCTGCGCACGGGTATGCCATAGCCCCACCGGTTATGGCCTGAAACAAACCCTGGGCGAATCCGCGGGGACACAGACATTTGATTCAGTCATGAAGTCGGATGTGATTTTTGTCATGGGCGCCAACCCCACGGATGGTCATCCGGTCTTCGGCTCACTGATGAAACGCCGTTTGCGTGAAGGTGCCAAACTGGTGGTAGTCGACCCGCGTGAAATCGATCTGGTGGCTAATTCACCGCATATCCGTGCTGATTACCATTTGAAACTGCGCCCCGGTACCAATGTGGCCATGATTTCAGCGCTGTCACACGTCATCGTCACCGAGGGCCTAGTCCAGGAAGACTTCGTCAAGACACGCTGCGAATGGGATTCGTATGTTGCCTGGCGCGATTTTGCGGCCAAGGCAGAAAACTCTCCCGAGGCATTGGAGGCTGAGTTGGGTGTCCCCGCGCAAGCCGTGCGTGAAGTGGCGCGGTTATACGCGACTGGCGGTAACGCAGCCATTTACTATGGCTTAGGCGTCACCGAACACAGCCAGGGCTCGACCACCGTCATGGGCATTGCCAACCTGGCAATGGCGACGGCTAACATCGGCCGTGAAGGCGTGGGCGTGAACCCCTTGCGTGGTCAAAACAACGTACAAGGTTCGTGTGACATGGGCTCCATGCCGCATGAGTTTCCTGGTTACCGTCATGTATCTGATGATGCCACCCGCGCGCAATTTGAGCAGGCCTGGGGCGTGACCCTGAGTGCAGACCCTGGCTTGCGCATCCCGAATATGCTAGACCTGGCTGCAGAAGGCAGTTTTAAAGCGGTATATTGCGTGGGTGAAGATATCGCG
The DNA here is from genome assembly GCA_936943315.1 of uncultured Methylophilus sp. GTDB lineage: Bacteria > Pseudomonadota > Gammaproteobacteria > Burkholderiales > Methylophilaceae > Methylophilus. The sequence continues at coordinate 13,426 of CAKZJM010000426.1, forward strand.
CAATCTGACCCTGATACCCAGCATGTCACGCATGCGCTGGAGAACATGGAGTGCGTGATTGTGCAGGATTTGTTCCTGAACGAAACGGCCAAGTTTGCGCACGTGTTCTTCCCGGGCGCCTCTTTCCTGGAGAAAAATGGGACATTTACCAATGCCGAACGGCGTATTTCCCCGGTACGTAAAGTGATGACGCCGAAGAATGGCATGGAAGACTGGGAGATTACCGCCAAGTTCTCAGAGGCGCTGGGTTACCCTATGCACTACAACCATGCCAGCGAAATCATGGATGAAATTGCAGCCCTCACCCCCACCTTTACCGGTGTCAGCTTCAAGAAACTGGACGAATTGGGCAGCATACAGTGGCCATGTAATGATGAGGCGCCACAAGGCACACCAACCATGCACGTCGATGAATTTGTGCGCGGTAAGGGTAAATTCTTTGTCACACAATATGTGCCGACCACCGAGCGCGTCAACCAGAAATATCCATTGATCTTGACTACTGGCCGCATCTTGTCGCAATACAACGTTGGCGCACAAACCCGCCGTACCCATAACGTGGCCTGGCACCATGAGGACGTGATTGAAATTCATCCGCACGACGCTGAAGACCGCGGGATTGTGGAAGGCGATTGGGTCGGTATCACCAGCCGTGCCGGACAGACTGTGTTGCGGGCCAAAATTACCGAGCGCGTGCAGCCAGGAGTGGTCTACACCACCTTCCACCATCCGGAATCAGGGGCTAACGTGATTACCACCGACAACTCCGACTGGGCGACCAATTGCCCGGAATACAAGGTGACTGCGGTGCAGGTGTCCAAGGTGAATCAGCTGTCTGATTGGCAGAAGCAGTACCGTTCGTTTAGCGATACGCAAATTGAACTGTCGGGGATGGATCCGCAAACGGTTGTGTCTTGATGTCAGGTGAGGTATTGCATGTAGACGAGTGTGCGCTGCCAGCCAGCAGCGAATGGTCTCCCATCCCTGCTGAGCAGGCGGTGAGTACGCTGGAGGTGACGCGCTGGCGCGATCAGTCCGCTACGTCGCTGCCGGATGCGCTAGCGCAGGAAGTGCCGATTGCACTGGTCTATAACGGCATTTCACATGTTGTCATGCTGGCGACACCGGCGGACCTTGAGGATTTTGCTTACGGCTTTTCGTTTACCGAAGGCATTATCACCGAGCGCAGCCAGATTTATGGCGTGGATGCAAAAGCATTGAAGCACGACAATGGCCAATTGCAAGGCATTGAATTGCATATTGAGCTGGCAACAGCCCAGTTTGCAGCCTTGAAAGCACAACGGCGCAACCTGACTGGCCGGACGGGATGCGGTTTGTGTGGTGCCGAGAGTTTGCAGCAGGTGTTTAAGCAACCCATGACTACCGGTCAACCATTGACTAGATTGTTACTGGCTGCCATCGAAACGGCACTCAATGGCTTGCGTGCCAGCCAGCCATTACAACAGTTGACGGGGGCCACGCATGCGAGTGCCATCGCGGATGCCCAGGGGCGAGTGATCTGTGTACGCGAAGATGTCGGTCGGCATAATGCGCTCGATAAGCTGCTTGGCAGCCTGCTCCGCCAGGGACAAGATTTTTCAAGCTTTTGGGCGCAGCATTGGGTATTGACGACCAGCCGGGCCAGTTACGAAATGATACAGAAGGTGGCTATGTCAGGCGGACGTACGCTGGTGGCACTTTCTGCACCCACAGCCCTGGCCGTCAACCTGGCACAAGAATACGGGTTTCTGTTAGTGGGTTTTGCTAAGGCAGCGCAATGCGTGGTCTATAGCGGTGCACTGACTGGCAATGATGAGCGTGAATCTCGCTAGAAAGTAAAAGGGATATGGAAGTCGAAAAATTAATCAAGATGGCCAACCAGATCGGTGACTTTTTTGAGGCGAATCCTGATGCGGAAGAAGCCAAGGTGGAAATTGCCAGTCACCTCAAAAAGTTCTGGAACTCAATCATGATTAAAACCCTTGTGACGCATGTGCAACAACAGCAAGGCCAGGGTTTACATCCGAAAGTGATTGCCGCCATTCAGCAGCACGTCCATCTTTAGCAGATGTCGCCGGTTGCACCGGCTTCATGTCTACCTTCAAATATCAATGATGCTGCAACAGCCGGAATGATTCCTTATTCTGGCGGGTTTGCTCACCTTCCCAAATCACCTGCCAGCCTTCACCGGGTAGCGCATGGCGTTTACCAGGCTGATCTTCAATCAGATATAACTGACATTGCGTTGCTTTGCTGGGCTCGTGGTATGTGAGCTGTATGCCTGCATGGTAATGCAGCAAGTCTGCCTGGGAGGTGCCAATGTTTTGTGCGTGAATACAGTTGTAATGCGCAGGCAAATGTTTGCGCAAATCCTCAAATAAAGGCTGATAAGTCCTCGCAGCCTCTATCATGGGCAACCATAAACTCATAAACACCGTCCAGGCGCAGGTCATGCCTATGGCCCAATTGGTCGCGCTGGAGCGGTTAGAGTGTTTGGCGCGTAACACAATCGAAAGCCAGATGAGCGTGACGGCCACGGCAATCGCACCATAGAGCACACTGAAGTGTATGGTTTCGAGACCAGACAGATAGCTGAGCCGTTGATACAGTTTGACTGGTGTGCCGTTGAGCATCGCCCACCAGCCTAGCCAGGCAATCGCAATCAGAATGCCAAACAGAATCAGGCCAAACCAGTTCAAGGCCCCGGCGGCACCGCGTTTAAGTGTTTCAATGCTGCCTGCGGCCAACACGGTCAACGGGACCAGCAACGGCAGCGCGCTGACTTCACTGCGGTCACTCAAAAAGCCGATCAGCATAAAAGCAACACTAAAGAAAATCAGGCCCAACTGAAAGCGGTACGTGGTCAGCACAGATTGCCTGAAGCGCCAGACGCCCCACATGGCGAAGGGCAATGCTGGCCACGCATACCAAGCCAGTGTTCTCAAAAAATAACCATGGTTGCTTGGCCACTGAACCTGCCATTGCGCATGCCACCAGGCTTGCCAAAGACCGGGTGCCCATTGCTGGCAAAGCCAGCACCATAAGTAGATGCCGGGCAGGGCAAGCAAAGTGCCAGCAATCATGGCGCGCCAGATGGCTCGCTGTCGGCGGATAGAGGGCAGCAATAACAGGCAAATGACCGATAACACAATGGTCAGCGCCGGAACGACCCCGCCAGACAAAAACGCGACCAACAAGCCTGCGCACAATAACCCCATGGCCCGCACCGGTTTGCGCATGGCCAGGGCCAAGGCGTAAAACGCCATGGTCACACCACTTAATGCAGCGACAGCGGGCATCATGGTGTGCGCGCTCACCACCAGGCCCAGGCAGCCGATAAAAATAAAATTGGTTTGCCGGCCCACACCTAGATTCCATAACTCGCGGCCGCTGAGCCCGGTCATGATCAGCGTCAGCAGCATCCACACGCCCACACTCAGGCGTGCAGCATCATGGGTTGGGAGCAAGGGTGACAGCAAATGGGCAAACCCAGTGGCGGCCCAATAAAATAAGGGCGGTGTTTCCATGAGCGGATGCCCGGCAGAGGCAGGTGCGATCCAGTAGCCTTGTGTCCAGCTGCTCGCAGACAGGAAAGGGTGGTCGATCAGGTGTTGGATGATACTGGCAGACTCTGACTCAAAAGGTTTCCATGGAGAGTGGCCGACCAGGCCTACACAGAGCCAGATGGCGCATAGCAGAATGAGCAAGTGTGTTTTGGCGCGTTCACCCACCTTGGCGCGGGGGGTGGCCATGTTTTCTTGCCAGTCGTGATCAATAAAAAACTGCATGTTTGAGGTCTAGTCGCTGAGTATAGCGCGTGATTAGGTGAGATATATTAGCGTAAACATGATGCGCTAACAGCGTTAAATGCCCTAGATAAAAAGAAAAAAGGCAGCCATGCTGCCTTTCTGTGCTCACTGCGCCGAAATTACATGCCGTATTTTTGGCGGAATTTCTCAACGCGACCAGCAGTATCGACGATCTTTTGTTTGCCGGTGTAGAACGGGTGGCACTGTGAACATACTTCAATGTTCAGGTCTTTACCGTTTGTAGAGCGGGTTTTGAATTTGTTGCCACAGCTACATGTGACGTTGATTTCCGGGTAATTTGGGTGAATATCAGCTTTCATGCTTTCTCTCTAATCTTAAGCAGTTGCAGTAAACGCGCGATTATCTATGATTTCGATAGATTTATCAATAGCCAAACGATAAATAATTGTTTCAGCCGGTGGGTTAGCCCCTACGCATGCTGTCAAAGAAATCGTTGTTGCTCTTGGTGCCTTTGATCTTGTCGAGCAGGAATTCCATCGCTTCGAGGTCATCCATTGGGTACAGCAATTTGCGCAGAACCCAGATTTTTTGCAGCACATCTTTATCCAGCAGCAACTCTTCGCGACGGGTGCCCGACTTGTTGACGTTGATGGCTGGGTAGATACGTTTTTCGGCCATGCGTCTATCCAGGTGGATTTCCATGTTGCCGGTACCCTTAAATTCTTCGTAGATCACGTCGTCCATCCGTGAACCAGTGTCGACCAGTGCAGTGGCGATAATGGTCAATGAACCACCTTCTTCCACGTTACGGGCAGCACCGAAGAACCGTTTTGGTTTTTGCAGGGCGTTGGCATCTACACCACCCGTCAATACCTTGCCGGAGGAAGGGATGACCGTGTTGTAGGCGCGGGCCAAACGCGTGATGGAGTCAAGCAGGATGACCACATCTTTTTTGTGCTCGACCAGGCGTTTGGCTTTTTCCAGCACCATTTCAGCCACTTGTACGTGACGCGTGGCCGGTTCGTCAAACGTAGAGGCCACCACTTCACCGCGTACGGAACGTGTCATTTCTGTCACTTCTTCTGGGCGTTCGTCAATCAGTAATACAATCATGACGCAGTCGGGGTGGTTAGCGGTAATGGCATGCGCAATATTTTGCAGCATGACGGTTTTACCGCTTTTGGGGCTGGCAACCAGCAAAGCACGCTGACCTCTACCAATCGGCGCAATCATATCAATCACCCGACTGGTGATGTTTTCTTCGCCACGGATGTCACGTTCCAGAGTCAGAGGTATCGTTGGGAACAGTGGTGTCAGGTTTTCAAACAGGATCTTGTGCTTGGTGTTTTCTGGCGCTTCGCCGTTGACGCTGTCCACTTTGACCAATGCAAAATAGCGCTCACCATCTTTAGGGGTGCGGATTTCGCCTTGAATGCTATCCCCTGTATGCAGGTTGAAGCGGCGAATCTGCGAAGGCGACACGTAAATGTCGTCCGGGCCCGCCAGGTAAGAAGTGTCCGGGGAACGCAGGAAGCCGAATCCGTCAGGTAGCACCTCCAGCGTGCCGTCACCAAAAATGCTGTCGCCTTTTTTTGCCTTGTTTTTAAGGATCGCAAAAATAAGATCCTGCTTGCGCATGCGGCTGGCATTTTCAATGTCATTGGCAATCGCCATTTCGACCAGTTCGGTCACGGGGAGATGTTTGAGGTCGGATAAGTGCATGAGTAACTCGCTAGACTGAGAAACGTCGGAGAGATTGAAAAGAAAACCCGGTTTCGCAGACTGGAAACCGGGCAAGAGAATTAAATGTTGCTATCGATAAACGCGCTGAGTTGAGACTTGGACAATGCGCCTACTTTGGTGGCTTCAACATTGCCGTTTTTAAACAACATCAGGGTTGGAATACCGCGAATACCATATTTAGGTGGCGTATTCTGGTTGTCATCAATATTCAATTTGGCTACTTTCAAGCGGCCAGCGTATTCTTTGCTGATGTCGTCCAGGATAGGCGCAATCATTTTACAAGGTCCGCACCATTCAGCCCAGTAATCAACCAGTACCGGAATCGTGGATTGCAATACTTCTTGTTCAAAGCTGGCATCGCTTAAATGGGTAATGTTGTCGCTCATTATTGCCTCGTAAGAATGGTGAAGGTTTAGATCAAATGTAGACTGGATTTAAACAGAAAAATTCTGAGTGTGTGGCTAATATTTGTTTGAATTAGTAATTTGCTGAAAGTGCAATTACCAAACGAGATCACAGTTAGTATAGCAACAGTTTTCAAGCATAATCAAGTTATTTCCGTCTACCCTATTCAGTATGGGGAGTGTGATGGCTAAAAACAAGGGGGTCTCGTGTCTATTCGGCGGTTAAAAGTGTTGTTGCTTCTTAGCGTGGGCATGTGGCTCGCCAGTGCCTGCTGGGCGGCGGCGCCTGCTGCCAATTGGGTGTTGCGTGACATGGCTGGTCATGTGCATCAACTGTCAAGCTATCGGGGGCAATGGGTGGTGGTGAACTATTGGGCGCCGTGGTGCCCGCCCTGCCTCGAAGAGATGCCTGAACTGGTGACTTTTTACGATGCCTATGCCAAAAAACAGGTCATGGTGTTAGGTGTGGCGGTGCAGTACGAGAGCGAGCAATCTGTGAAAAACTTCGTCGAAGATATGCTGGTGTCCTATCCAATTGTGTTGGGTGAGGCGCAAGGAAAACCTATTGCGAGGCCAGAGGTGTTGCCTACCACCTACATCTATGCACCTGACGGCACACTATATAAAGTAAAACGCGGCACCTTAAGCAAGCAGTGGTTAGAAACCCTGCTCAAGGAAGCCGCGCCTGCACTTAAGTGATCAGTGCACTGAAGGAACACTAAATGGTGACCGCTTCTCCAGCCGGGTTGATCACGCTCAATTGATTCTCCTTGGCAAACTGGATCAGTTGCTCAAAGCCTGCCGGGTTAACGTCTTTCAATTTCATGTCCACAGACAGGCTGCGCACGTTATTGACCAGCTTGGGCTTGAGATAAGGCGAATAGCGTAATTTCTTGTCATCGCCAAAGGTGGCGTAAGTGCTGCACATACGATCCACCCAGTCGCTAGGGCGAAAAGGCTTACCAGCCAATGTGATGCCCTGGATGATAATTTCCTGGTTTTCCATTCAGATTCCTTGAGAATGTAGTTAATTAAATTAATTGGTATATTCAAATACTTTGACCACTTTAGTCACGCCTTCCGTGGTTCTGGCGATTTCAACGGCGTCTTCACCTTCTTTTTCATTGACGATGCCCATCAGGTAAACCACGCTACCCTCGGTGACCACTTTTACCACGTTGGCCGGGAACAGGTTTTCGCTGACAAAACGTGCCTTCACCTTGGTAGTGAGGAAGGTGTCGTTGCTGCGGTCACCAATGGAAGAAGCGGGGCCCACGGTCAGGCCGTTGTGGATATTGCGCACATTAGACACTTCACGTGTCAGGGTTTCTGCCTGCGCCAGTTGGCCGTCGTTCGGGACTTCACCAGTCAGTAACACAATGCGGTTATAGCTGGTCACATTGATATGAGAGGCTTTGTCCATATATTGCGACAGGCGTTTCAAGGTTTTGAGTTCAATGTTTTCATCTTCCACATAAATGCCTGACGTACGGCGGTCTGCGGCCATCGCGCCACCCGCTGCTGCCGGAAAGCAGCCAGTCAATTGCGTGCTTAGCAACAACAAGGCAATGGCGGACATGCGTGTGGCGATTTTTTTTTGAGTCATGAAGCTTCCTTGATCTACGAGAAAAAACTGAAAGATGTTAGATGTGACAGCAGGTGATAAATAAAATTCTACGCTTTTTATGTGTCGATTGCATTACGAATCCAGTTTGGTGACTGGTATTCATTGTGATCAAACAGGATGGCATCAAAGCGGCAAGGCGTGTTCAAGTCGTGGCTTTGCAAATAAAACTGCGCTACGCGGATCAGCTTTTGCTGTTTGCGCAGGTCTATGCTGTCAGCCGCGCTGGTGAAGCCGCGGTTGCTGCGTAGGCGGACTTCAATAAAAACCAGTGTCTTGCCTTCACGCATGATCAGGTCGATTTCGCCGTAGCGGCAGCTGTAGTTTTGCGCGAGTAAAGACAAGCCTTGCTGCTGCAAAAAGAGCGCCGCTGCTTTTTCAGCAGCCAGCCCCTGATTATTCTGGTTAAGTTTCATACTGTGGCGATTTGATGGTGTGGCGCTGCCGCCCTTATTTTTAACACTTAGCGAAACCCCTGCGATGCCTTAAAATAATGAGATGAATGAAACAGGCATATTATATGTAGTGGCCACCCCTATCGGCAATCTGGGTGACATCACCCAGCGTGCGCTGGCGACTTTGCAAGCGGTTGATGCGATTGCGGCTGAAGATACGCGCCATAGCGTGGGGTTGTTGCGGCATTTTGGCATTAGCAAACCTTTGCTGGCGGTGCATGAGCACAATGAGCAGCAATCTGCGCAAGGGCTGATCAAGCGCTTGCTGGCGGGTGAGTCGATTGCGCTGGTGACGGATGCAGGGACGCCCGCAGTCAGTGACCCGGGCGCGGTGGTTGTTCAGGCGGTGCGGGAGGCGGGGATTAAGGTGGTGCCTGTGCCTGGCGCCAGTGCCGTCATCACGGCCTTGTCGGCGGCGGGCATCACCCAGCCCGGGTTTTATTTTGAAGGCTTTTTACCGGCCAGTGGCTCGCAACGCCGCAAGCGCTTGCAGGCGCTTAAAGCCATTCCGGCCACCCTGGTGTTTTATGAAGCCCCGCATCGCATTGTGGAGTGTGTGCAGGACCTGCATGACGAGTTGGGCGGTGCGCGGTCAGTGACGCTGGCCCGCGAGCTCACCAAAACCTTTGAAACCATACACACCTGCCTATTGACAGAGGCGGTAGACTGGTTAAAAGCGGACCCGAATCAGCAACGTGGCGAATTTGTGGTGCTGATTCATCCGGATACGACGGAAAAAACCGAAGGGCTGGATGACGAGACGCTGAGGGTCTTGCAGCGCTTGCTGCAAGAGCTGCCGCTCAAGCAGGCGGTGGCGCTGGCCACAGATATTACCGGCCACAAGAAAAATGAATTATATGAAACAGCGCTTGCACTCAAGGCTGAAAACTCACATTAAAGGTAGCGATGAATGACCACTGAATTACACTTGATCCGCCCCGATGACTGGCATTTGCACCTGCGCGATGGTGACGGCTTGAAAGCGGTGTTGCCGGATACGGCCAAGCAGTTTGCGCGTGCCATTGTCATGCCGAATTTGCGTCCACCCGTCACCACGGCCGAAGCCGCACTGGCTTACTATCAACGCATCAAGCAGGCCTTGCCTGCCGGGCAGGTATTTGAGCCGTTGATGACCTTGTACCTCACGGACAACACGCCGGCACAAGAGATTGCGGCGGCCCGCCAGAGTGGCGTTGTGCATGCTGTCAAACTGTATCCGGCCGGGGCTACGACCAATAGTGATTCTGGCGTCACCAGTTTGCATAAATGTGCGGCTGCGTTGGCTGAGATGGAGAAACAAGGCTTGCCTTTGCTGATTCATGGCGAAGTCACCGATGGCGATGTTGATGTGTTTGACCGTGAAAAAGTATTTATCGAGCGCCATTTACAGCCGCTGTTAAAAGACTTTCCTGGGCTGAAGGTGGTGTTTGAACACATTACTACCCAGGATGCGGCCGAGTTTGTGGCGGCCGGACCGGCAACGCTGGCGGCAACCATTACCGCACATCATTTGCTCATGAACCGCAACGCCATGTTTACAGGTGGCATCCGGCCGCACCACTATTGTCTGCCGGTGCTCAAGCGCGAAACCCACAGGCAGGCGCTGGTGAAGGCGGCCATTTCAGATTCTGGTAAATTCTTCCTTGGCACCGACAGCGCGCCGCATCCCAAGTCGGCCAAGGAAGCCAGTTGTGGTTGTGCGGGCATGTATACCGCGCATGCAGCCATTGAGTTATATGCCGAAGTCTTTGAAGAAGCGGGCGCGCTGGACAAACTGGAAAACTTTGCCAGCGTCTATGGGCCGGATTTTTACGGCCTACCACGTAATACTGATACCATTACTTTGCGTAAAGAAACCTGGCAAGTCCCGGAGAGTATTCCATTCGCCGGGGATGAATTGGTGCCATTACGCGCCGGACAAACGATTGCATGGAAGTTGGTATAACACTTTAACATTGGAGAATCAGCGATGAACAAGAAATGGTTGGTTGCAGCGTTCGGTATCATGTTAAGTACTCAAACCTTGGCGGTGACGATTGATGAAATGCGGGGCGAGCAGGCACCGTATGAACAGGCGTTTAAGGCACTGGATACGGATGGCAATGGCAAGCTGTCTAAAAAAGAAGTGTCTAAAGATAAAGACTTTAAACATGCGTTTGCCAAGGCTGACAAAAATCACAATGGCAGCCTGGATCAAGGTGAATTTGCCAGCTATAAGTCCAAGGTCGATGGTGCAGAAAACAAACAGGCCGCCGCGGACAGTGCCATCACCGCAAAAATCAAATCCAAATACCTCATAGAAAAGAATTTCAGCAGCTTTAAAATTAGCGTAGAAACCAAAGACAATACCGTGATTTTGAGCGGGTTTGTAGATACCGCTGAGCAAAAAGCGCGCGCCGAGAAAATCGCTAAAAGTGTCGATGGCGTGAAATCTGTCAATAATGCGCTGGTGGTGAAACCTTAACTGTCTTAAAGCTGCCAGTTGATCGGCGCTTCACCGCGTGAAACCAGGTACTCATTGATTTTTGAAAATTGATGAGTCCCAAAAAAACCACGATGGGCGGACAACGGCGAAGGATGTACGGACTTTAAAACCAGATGTTTACGCGTGTCTATCATGGCCCCTTTTTTTTGCGCATAACTGCCCCATAGTACAAACACCAGGCCCTCGCGTTGCGCATTTAGCGCCGCAATCGCCGCATCGGTAAACGTCTCCCAGCCACGGTTCTGGTGCGAACCTGCATTGGCCATTTGTACGGTTAAGGTGGCATTCAACAGCAAGACACCCTGGTCTGCCCAGGGTGTTAAATCACCGCTGCCGCTCATGCGTATGCCCAGGTCAGATTGAATTTCCTTAAAAATATTCATCAATGATGGTGGTAAAGCCACACCTGCCTGCACCGAAAAACTCAATCCGTGCGCTTGCCCTGGCCCGTGGTAAGGATCCTGGCCGATAATCACGACGCGCACTTGATCGAAAGGCGTATGGTTAAACGCATTAAAGATTAAGGGGCCCGGCGGAAAGATGGTTTTGCCTGCCGTTTTTTCCTGCTGCAAAAAAGCCTTGAGTGATTGCATATAAGGCTTGTCAAATTCTGCGCCGAGCACGGCTTGCCAGGAAGGATCGAGTTGGCCGGGTTTTTCTTGTGTTGTCATGTCGTTTAATTCATTGAGAGATTTGTGCATTATAGGGTGTTCGGCCAGGCATGGTAAAATGGCGCCGAAGCCAACCAGACAGTCGCCGCCTGTGTGAACAGGGGGAGGAAAGTCCGGGCTGCACAGAGCGGGATGACGGCTAACGGCCGTACGCTGAAAGCTGGCAACAGTA
>CAKZJM010000427.1 GCA_936943315.1 uncultured Methylophilus sp.
GCTTTTGCATCTCGGCAATCGCGGACAAGGTTAATGTGGTTTTACCGGAAGACTCAGGACCGTAAATTTCGACAATCCGGCCACGCGGCAAGCCGCCCACGCCCAAGGCGATATCCAGCCCGAGTGAGCCAGTGGAAACCACTTGCAGGTCTTCGCCAATATCAGCATCGCCCATGCGCATAATGGAGCCTTTGCCGAACTGTTTCTCAATTTGCGAAAGTGCGGCGGCGAGCGCTTTGCTTTTGTTGTCATCCATGCTGATTACCTTCTTGATAAGCGATAAAAATGCGCTGTGTATACAAACGCTATATAATTTAAACAATAACTTCTAATTATTTCATAAATCGACCATCAGTGAAATGGCGAAGCCATGAATTCAAGCCAGTGATTGAGGCTGGCAAATTCGACCTGAACAGTGTCAACCGTCAGACGGATGATACGTTAAGGAAGCTTGGGAGCATTAATTTGTTTTCCGCGAGAGGAGAATTTATGAAAATCGCAAAATACTTATTAGGATTCGCACTGGGCAGCCTCGCTGCGTTGAGCGCACAAGCGGGAGATAACTGGTCGGTAGGTGTGGCCATTGGCAATCCTTATCCACCGGCTTATTACGCGCCACCGCCGGTATATTACGCACCACCACCTGTCGTGGTGTACCCACATCCACAAAGCAGATTTTATGGCGTGCCAGCCGTAGCATACCCAACACCTACCCCAGGATTTATCCAGTTCTCATATGGAAACGGTGGTTACAATTACGCTCCTGGCGGCTACTACGGCGGCGGTGGCTGGGGTCACGGTCACGGACATCACCACCACCATCACCGCTAATCACATCTCAGCCAATCAGTAGCCACTCTCATTGATTGGCTGAATCAGTGACTCGCCAAACGCAACAAGCCTGTCAGTAGATGCATGGCAGCTTGTTCGCGGACTTGGGTGCGATCACCGTCAAATTGCCGGGTTTCTACGATAATGCTACTCGGCGACTCCGCATGCCGCAAAGCCCAGGCAAAACAGACGGTGCCGACCGGTTTTTGCGGTGACCCACCGCCGGGCCCGGCAATGCCCGTCACTGAGCCACTGATGTGAGCACGGCTTTGCGCTAGCGCACCTGCGGCCATGGCGTTGGCGACAGGTTCGCTGACTGCACCAAATTCTGCAATCAATGCCTCAGGCACGGCTAGCATTTCGGTTTTGGCTGCATTGCTATAGGTGACAAAACCGCGGTCAAACCACGCCGAACTACCGGCAATCGCAGTGACTGATTGGGCAATCATGCCACCTGTGCAAGATTCTGCCAAAGCCAGTTGCCAGCCTTTAACCTGCAAGGCTTGGCCCAATCTTTCACTGAATTCCAGTAAATCCTGCATCACAATACCGCTTGCATGAGTTGCAAGAGCAGCACCGCCATCACGGCAGCTAACACATCATCGAGCATCACCCCTAACCCACCCTTCACATAACGATCTGCCCAGTTGATCGGAAAAGGTTTCCAGATATCGAACAAACGGAAACTGGCAAAGGCGGCCAGCCCCCAAGAGATCGTCAATGGTACAGTGATTAGCACCGCCGCCATGGCAACGACTTCGTCCCAGACAATGGCACCATGATCACTGACACCGAGGGCACGGCCAGTAAACTCGCAGCACCAGATTCCCAGTAAAAACAGCCCTGCCAGGCTGAGCCATTGCAGGCTTAAAGGCAAACCCATCAAGACCCAATAGAGTGGGAAGCCTATCAAGGTGCCAACTGTGCCGGGCGCCTTAGGCGACAAGCCCGTACCAAAGCCAAAACTCAGGCAATGCAACGGATGCGAAAACATTAACCGCCAACTGGGCTGCACGGGGGATGGATTAACCAAAATGTTCGTATCCTTTCTGTGGCAGTTCCATCGACTGCCCCTCCACAATCACCTGTAAACCTGCTTCCGCCTTGATTTGCCCGATGCGGGTGAGCGGCACACCCAATTGCGCGGAAAGTGCGATCAAAGTCTGGCGGTGCAACGGGGATGCGGTAAAACAGAGCTCATAATC
>CAKZJM010000428.1 GCA_936943315.1 uncultured Methylophilus sp.
AGCCGTTCCGCAGGCGCAGAGCATGCTCTGCAAAACCCCTGCTACACCCTCCGCCGCAATGACCGCCCTCGAAGGCTAGCTTCATTGAAGTATCGGTGACGCAGACAAAGAACTTACTTTGCAAAAACCCTGCGACACTTTCCATCAGGATAATAAAAACAAGATGAACAATCTAAAAAATAAAAAAATGAAGTTCCCAAACTAAGCCAACATCGCCACAATCCGCCGCGCGCATTCCGGCGCCATGGTCACACCATAACGAAAATGCCCTGTATTCAAATACAGGTTCTCAATCTGCGGATGACGTCCAATCGTTGGAATATTATGCGGCGTCCCTGGCCGCAACCCACTCCAGTGCTTGATAATCGGCTGCCCTTTCAATTCAGGCAAGATGGCTTCCGCCTTGCGCAGCATTTCTTGCCGCATACTCTCGGTCACCCCGGTATCAAACCCAACATCTTCCAGGCTGCTCCCTGCCAGCAAGTGTCCATCCCGCCGTTGCAGCATATAAAACCCATCGCGATACAGGATATTTGGCAGTAACCCTGGTGGCATGTGGTATAACAGCATTTGCCCACGCATGGGCTTGATATCGAGGCTTAGGGCGGTTTGCTTGAGCAGCTCAAAGCTCCAGGCACCTGAAGTGACCACAAACGCATCAGCAGCGAGGCTTTCACCATTCGTCGTTTGCCAGTGCTTGATGGCTGATGCGCCTTCTTGCAGCGGCATGAGTTGCGTCTGCTCGCGCAGGGTCACACCGTGTTTGATCAGCCAAGCTTTAAGCGACTGTAGCAATCTCGGATTACGAATCTGCACGACTTCAGGAATCAGTAAGTCTTCGCCCTGCTCAATCACTTGAAGGCCAAAACGTTGACACCACTCGATGGCTTGCTGGCGATTGAATGGCGGCTGGATGAGCATGCCGCTACGGGTACATTCAGGGTCTATACCCGTTTCGGAGAACAATTCGGCGCTCACGGCGGGATAGGCGCGGGCTCCGGCCAGGGCCAGCTCGTTGACGACATCCTGATAAAACCAGGGCAAGAGGGGGAATGCGATGCCTGCACCTGCCCAGGAGGATTCACCAGACGTTTGTGCGGCCACGATATTGCGCTCTACCAGCGTGACCGTGTGGCCTTGCTTGCGTAACTGCGTGGCGGTAAGGCAACCGACGATACCTCCCCCTACCACGACAACTGAACTGTTAGCCATAACCCCGTTTTCTTAAAATGGATCGCCTGGCAGTCATTTTCTGCCAGGACATAAGGCGCATATTGTCTTACGGTTTACGGCCAGAAATCAAATAGACTTCCATCGCGATGAGCGCGGCATTGCTGCCCAGCAAGACAAGGATATCGCCTTCTGTGAGCACGATATCACCGCGCGGAGAGATGGGCTCTGGCATATTGAGGCGACGCAGCTGTTTGACTTCGACGGCAAAATCTTCAAACGGGATATGGTCTAGCCGCAGGCCGTGCGCATAAAAGTTTTTATACATTTCCACGGAGTGCAACTGCTGCAATGAAGCCGTCGTGGTATCGGCATCGCTGACGCCACGGAAGTAGCCTTTGAACATTTTGTAGCGTTCTTCGCGGAACAGGCGGATACGCTTAACGACACGATTCAAGGGAATGCCCAGCGTGACCAGCGCATGCGAAGCCAGCATGAGGCTGCCTTCGAGAATTTCCGGCACGACTTCTGCAGCCCCTGCATCTCTTAAGGCATCCATTTCACTGTCGTCGTGGGTACGCACAATCACGGGCAAACTGGGGTATTTCTCCTGGATGACATGCAACACCTTCATGGTGCCGCGCGTTTCTGCATAACTGATGATGACCGCTTTGGCGCGGGCCAGGCCCGCAGCGTCGAGCACTGAGCGGCGCCCGGCATCACCATAAATGACATTCTCACCGGCAGCTGCGGCTTCCTGCACGCGGCTGGCGTCCATATCCAGCGCAACATAGGGGATATTTTCTTCACGCAGGAAACGCCCCAGGTACTGACCGCTACGGCCATATCCGCAAATAATGACGTGATCATGCAGATCCTGGCTATGTTCTTGTATGGTCCCCACCACTTTGATGCTGTTGCGGGTGTAGCTCTTAACCAGTCGGCGCGCAATGCGGCCATTATTCTGGATAAGAAAGGGCGCGGTCAACATGGAGAGCACCGCGACCGACAATACCAGTTGCAAAGATTCGCCATTGATCAGGTTGGTTTGCAGGCCTAACGCTAATATCACGAAACTAAATTCGCCCGCCTGGCCAAGAATAATCCCGGTGCGCACGCCCACGCCGATTTCAAAGCCATAAAATTTGGTCAGCATGGCAATCAGGCCTATCTTGAACAGCAGGAACAAGACAAGCAACAACACGATAAGCACGGCGTGGTTCATCAGCACAGACACATCGAGCAACATGCCGACGCTGATGAAGAACAAGCCCAATAAAATATCGCGGAAAGGCGCAATGTCTGACTCCACCTGATAACGGTATTTGGTCTCCGAGATCAGCATCCCTGCCACAAACGCGCCCAGCGCGTACGACAGACCAACAAAATTGGTGGCAGCTGCCATTAGCAAGGTCACCATCAGCACATTGAGCACGAACAGCTCGCGCGAACGCTGTTTGGCAACCAGCTCAAACCAGAAATTGAGGATGTTTTTACCAAACCTGAACAGTAAAAACAGCAAGATTGAGGACTTGAACAAAGTCAGACCCAGCACGTCCAGCCAGTTGTCGCTATGTGAACCCAGCGTCTGGATCAACACCAGGATAGGAATCACGGCTAGGTCCTGGAACAGCAGTACACCGATACTCAAGCGGCCATGCCTGGAGTTGAGGTCTACACGCTCCATGAGAATTTTAGACACGATCGCAGTCGAAGACATGGTGATGGCAGCACCGATAATAAAGGCCGTGGTGAGCGGTAGTCCAGCCATTTTGCCCAGCACCAGACTCGCCAATAATGTGAGGATCACCTGGCTGCCACCAAGGCCAAACAGCGTTTTGCGCATGGCATACAGTTTGGGCAGGCTGAATTCCAGGCCAATGCTAAACATCAGGAATACAATGCCAAATTCAGCCACTTGGCGGCCAGTTTCTTCGTCCTCGAGCAAACCGAGCGCGTGCGGGCCTAGGACAATGCCGATCATGAAATATGCCAGCATCGCTGGCAAACCCAGGATACGGAACAAGCCCACGGCAAATACCGAGCTGGTCAACAATAATAATAAATGGATCAGGGAATCAAACATGCAAAAGTTCTAAATTACTTAATGTCAGGCAGGCAACACCTCCTACCAGCCAGCATCAACGAAAGGACCATGGCCAGGGATGTATTCTGAAACAGAATTGTTTCAAGAAGATGCATCCTGCCACAAAACACTATTTTATGCAAAAAATGTGCCTAGTAATAAAAAAACCGTAAAAAAATAGGGTTTCACTTTCTAGCCAAGGGCGTCACTTGCTATACTAACCCGCCATGAATACAGCAAAATCTGGTGTCCATCTGGTAAAAAGCACTGACATCGTGACGCGTGCACGAGGCATACTGTTGCACGAAGCGGATGAAATCCGCCAACTGGCGGATCGTCTGGGGCATGCCTTTGAAGCGGCGGTCAATATGATCCTGCATTGTCGCGGCCGTGTCGTCGTCACCGGCATGGGTAAATCGGGCCACATTGGCGGCAAGATTGCCGCCACCCTCGCCAGCACAGGCACCCCGGCTTTTTTCATGCACCCGGCTGAGGCCAGCCATGGCGACCTGGGCATGATTACCGCTGAAGACGTGGTGATTGCTCTATCCAATTCTGGCGAAAGTGACGAAATCATCAATATTCTGCCAGCCATCCGCCGCATTGGCGCACGTATTTTAAGTATTACCGGTAGCGAAAACTCTACCTTGTCACGCGAATCCGAAGTGCATTTAAGCGCTGCGGTCAGCCATGAAGCCTGTCCACTAGGTCTGGCACCCACAGCCAGCACCACGGCCGCACTGGCCCTGGGCGATGCGCTGGCCTTATGCGTGCTGGACTTGCGCGAATTTACCGCTGAAGACTTTGCCCGCTCACACCCTGGTGGCAGCCTGGGCAGGCGCCTGTTGGTGCGCATTAAAGATGTGATGCGTACCGGTGACGCCATTCCCTGCATAGACGCACATGCCACGGTTCAGGAAGCCATTACGCAAATCTCCAGCAAAGGCATGGGCTTTACCGCCATTGTTGATAGCAACAGGCATCCCATCGGCATTTTCACTGACGGCGACTTGCGGCGTTTGTTTATGCAAGGTGAGAGTAATACACAAACCGCGATTACTTCAGTCATGAATAAACAGCCACGCCTACTGGGTACGCAACAAATGGCGGTTGAAGCAGTCAACATGATGGAGCAATACAAAATTAACGGGTTTTTAGCAGTGGACGAGCAACAGCAACTGGTGGGCGCATTTAACATGCATGATTTACTGAAGGCAAAAGTCGTTTAAGCCATAGAGCACTCTGGAATTCACACATGCTTAAACACCCCATTTTGCTACCGATTGCGTTAATGCTTTTTTTAGCGCTGCTGACGTTCTGGATCAACCAGACCGTGCAGGAGCAGGGCCTGAACATCAGCCGCTTAAACCGGCATGACCCGGATTACATGCTTTACAACTTTGTCAGCACGCGCACCAATGCTGCGGGCAAGACCAAATATGTGTTGGCGGCGACAGAAATGCGCCACTTTCCGGATAATGACTACACCGAGCTCAAGCGCCCCCGCTTTACCCAGTTTGGTTTGGATAAGCCTTACACGCAAGTGTATGGCCAGCGCGGAAAAATCTCTGCCAATGGTAAACTGGTGGAGTTTAACCAGCAGGTCAAAGTCATTCGCCAAGGCACGGCTGAAAAAGGTGAAATGCAATTGAAGACCGAAAAATTGATCATGGAACCGGATACAGAGGTCGCCTATACTGATTTACCGGTAACCATTCATCAAAAACCGGCCACCGTGATTACCGGTACCGGGATGCGGTTTGATAACAAGGCGGCTACCATGCAATTATTTAACCGAGTGCACGTCCATTATGAGCGCGCACCGGTCGCAGCCAGTGCTGCAACCCCGGCGGCGTCTGCCAAAAAAACAGGCAACCGCAAACAAAACAAGTAACCAAAGGATCGTTGATTCTGGAGAAATGAGTTGAACACGCACAAGCCATTATTTTATGCCACCTGCTTGACCTTATGGGCGCTACTGCAGTGGTCAACCAGCGTACAGGCCGAAGAGTCTGACCGCGATCAGCCGATTGAGCTTGAAGCGGACACCGTAAGCGTGAATGACGCCAAAAAAATCAGTGTGTATACCGGCAATGTGATCCTCAACCAGGGCACCCTGCAAATCAAGGCAGACAAAATGATCGTGCGCGAAGACCAGGATGGTTTTCAGCATAGTACCTGCACGGGCAACCCGACCACTTTCAAGCAAAAGCGCACCGGCAAAGACGAATGGATGCAAGGCAGTGGCCAGCGCATTGAATATAACGCACGCATGGACAAGGTGCAGTTATACACCAATGCCTGGGTGAAACGCGGTGAAGATATTGTGACCGGTGATTACATCAGTTATGACGCCAATGCCGAATATGCAGAAGTGATCGGCGGCACCAAAGCCAACCCGAACGGCACCGCAGGCAGCCGCGTGAAAGCGACCATACAGCCAAAAAACAAAACCACGCCGCCGGTGATTGATAACAAACCCAATTCACAGCAAGGCTTGCGCATGAACCGTTCACTACAGATCAAGGTCGAGCCAGTGCCGAACGAGAGCGGCACCGAGCCTAAGAAAGAGCAACCGTAAAGACTGGCCTTATGCAGACAAACGCTTCATCAGATCAAAACCATTTGCAAGTCAGCCACCTGAAAAAAGCCTATCAGGGGCGCACGGTAGTCAAAAATACCACGCTCGAACTGCGTAGTGGCGAAGTGATCGGCTTGCTGGGCCCGAATGGCGCCGGTAAAACCACCAGTTTTTACATGATTGTCGGCCTGGTCTCACTCGATGATGGGCAAATTAGCCTGAATGGCACGGATGTCAGCCACTTCCCCATGCACGAACGCGCCCGCATGGGTCTGGCTTACCTGCCGCAGGAGGCGTCGATTTTCCGCAAAATGACGGTTACCGACAATATTCTGTCGATTTTGGAGACTCGCCCGCATACCGCAGAAGAACGTGATACACGGCTGGAGTCTTTGCTCGACCAGTTACATATTCAGCATATCCGCAATAGCCAGGCCGTCAGCTTGTCGGGGGGTGAGCGCCGCCGTGTGGAAATCGCGCGCTGCCTGGCCACTGATCCGAAATTTATCCTGCTGGATGAACCCTTTGCCGGGATTGACCCGATTGCGGTCATCGAAATCCAGAAAATCATCCGTTACCTGAGCAGCCAGAATATTGGCATTTTGATCACTGACCACAACGTACGCGAGACCCTGGATATTTGCGATCGCGCCTATATCGTCAATGAAGGCGCCGTGTTTGCGGCGGGCACACCGGACGAAATCATCCAGAATGAAGGTGTACGTGAAGTCTATCTGGGTAAGAACTTTAGGCTGTAATTTGTTATGAAGCAAAACCTGCAATTACGCATTTCGCAAAACCTGGCGCTGACACCGCAGCTGCAGCAGTCTATCCGCCTGTTACAGTTGTCTACACTGGAGCTCAGCCAGGAGCTGGAAACCATTCTTCAGGAAAACCCCCTGCTGGAAATGGCCGACGGCGAAGAAGGCGAGTTTGAGGATAACTCTGCAACACTGACCGAAACTACTGAATCAGCCCAGGCTGACGACGCCAACTCTTTTGATCTGGCCACCCAGCAAGAAATTACCGCGCCTGCTGAAACATTGCGCGAAGACTTGCATGATGAATTAGGCAGCAACGAAGGCGAACTGGCTAATCTCAGTGAAGAATTCAGTCCGCCCGAGTTTGAAGATAATTACGAAGAATTTGGCAGCACCAGCAACTGGGATGAGGCAGGCCGCAACAATCTTGAGGATGAAGACAGCGACTATTCGCGTCAGGATGCCAGCAATATCAGCCTGCGCGAACACTTGCTGGACCAGATCCAGCTGGCGCATTTGTCACAGCGCGATATGACGCTGGTCAAGCTGCTACTCGACAGCATCAATGATGATGGCTACCTTGAGCAAGACCTGCAAGAGATTGTGGACCATCTGCCGCTGGAACTCGAAGTCGAATTACTGGAGCTGGAAACCGCCCTCAAACTGATCCAGAATCTTGACCCGATCGGGGTGGGGGCAAGAGATTTACGCGAATGCCTGTTATTGCAATTGCAGCACTTACCGGCAGACACACCCTACTTGCGTACGGCGACAGCTCTGGCCAAAGATCACCTCGCTTTGCTAGCCAATAAAGACTTCGTCAAACTGCGCAAACTACTCAGTTGCGATGAAACCGCACTCAAGGGGGCGCAACAACTGATTCGCCAGCAAAACCCCAAGCCGGGCAGCGAGTTTGCCACGTTTAGTCATGACCATTTTATCCAGCACGATGTGGTGGTTAAAAAAATCAAAGGGATCTGGGTGGCCTCACTCAATGATGGCGTGATTCCCAAGCTGCGCATTAACCAGTTATATGCCGATATTCTCAAGCGCAACCGCGAGAGCTCCGGCCAATACCTGCAAAGCCAGATGCAGGAGGCCAAATGGATGATCAAGAATATCCAGCAACGCTTCTCGACCATTTTGCGGGTGTCACAAGCCATTGTAGACCGCCAGCGCAATTTCTTTGAGCACGGTGAAATTGCCATGCGTCCGTTGGTATT
>CAKZJM010000429.1 GCA_936943315.1 uncultured Methylophilus sp.
TTGATCAGGCTGAGGTCACGCAGGCGGAAAATCGGCTGGTAGACCAGATGTAATTCGCCGTTCGCCACGGCCGAGCGCAGCTCGTGCGTTAATAAAATACGTTCGCGGATTTCACGTTGCATGGCCTGGGTAAAAAATTGATACTGGTTTTTACCGGCCCGTTTTGCGGCATACAGGGCCTGGTCAGCAAACATCATAAGCTCTTCGCCAGAGAGGCTGTGGTCGGGGAACACTGAAATGCCGATACTGGCGGTCACAAAATACTGATTGTCTTCAATATGAAACGGCGCACGTATGGTTTCTACGATTTTTGCGCCTATTTCATGCAGCTCTTTGAGGTCACGTAATTTAGGTACGACCACGACAAACTCATCACCGCCCAGCTTGGCGGTGGTATCGCCCTGACGCGCACAAGACTGGATGCGTAAGGCCGCATTTTGCAACAAACGGTCGCCAATCGCATGCCCGGCCACATCATTCACATCTTTAAAGCCATCCAAGTCAATCAGCAGCAAGCCTAAGCGTTGATCAGACAGCCCGCACTCGAGGATGGCCTCTTCCAGGCAAGTTTGCAGCAAGTAACGGTTGGGCAATTGGGTCAGGTAATCATAATTGGCCTGACGCCAGATTTGCTGGCGGATTTCAGCCTCGCGAATTTTTGCCCGTTGATAAAAACGCCAAAACTGATACAGCAACATAATGCAAACCAGTGAAACGGCGGTAATGCCGGTTTCAATCACTACCGGATTAATGGCGACACCCTGATGCGTGACCGGCACATGGCTGGGAATGGCCGAGGCGCTCTGGTGCGCCAGTGCGGTCAGGGCCGGGAGCAGTTTGCCTGCAAGTATCTTGATCTGAGTATTCATACCATTCTGTCTTAAATTGAGGCAGTTGGGTGACGGCAAAAAACCCTCTGCAAATCTCAGTAAAGAGGGCGGATACACCAATCGCTAACCGGAATAACGGCAGAATAAAAAAGAACTTTAGGCAACACTTGCAAAAAATAATAAAAAAGCCTGTTGCATTGCAACAGGCTCTCGCGTTAAACAGTGATCAGGAAACTTATTTGCCGGACAAACAGCTTTTCATAAATGCTTTACGCTCGTCCCCGGCCAGTGCTTTGGTTTTAGCATCGGCGTTACAGGTTTTCATTTTTTCTTGCTGCGCAGTCAGGCCAGATTTAGCCCCGTCTGCAGATAAACATTCTTTCATAAAGGCTTTGCGCTCATCGCCAGCCAGGGCTTTGGTTTTAGCCTCTGCATTACAGGTTTTCATTTTTTCCTGCTGTGGGCCTGCATAAGTAGATACACAGACACAGGAAAGCAACAATGCAATCAGCAATTTATTCATGAAAGTCTCCAAACAAAAAGTAAACATTATTCGAATATGAGATGGCTGGAAAGCGCATCTCTGCTGCCATTGTGACACAGAGCAAAACGCTTTTGGGAATAAAAAAAGCCCGGTCGCGACCGGGCTTTTTACGTTGGTTAATGAAGAGGGAAGGTGTGTAGCGTACCGGCTTTCATATCGGGAATCAGTAACGATTTGCCATCACTCGACAGGCTGATATCTGCCGCAGACTGATAACCCTGGATGATACGCTGTGGCGTTGCCTTGGGTTCAACCAACTGCCAGACATTGCCGCCTGCCCAGTCACTCACGTAGAGCAGACCCTGCGCATCACGGATGAGGCCATCTGCACCACCAAAGCCCTGGTTCAACAAGGTCACAGTGGTTTTCTTGCTGCCAATCTGAATGCTGAACAATTTGCCAGTGCCGAAGTCGGCCACCAGCAGGCGGTCCGGGCCATCCATGAGCAAACCATTCGGGCGGACGATGCCAGCGTTGGCTTTTAACACTTGTGTCACTTTGCCGGCAGGCGAAATCTTGAAAATACCGGCACCTTTGCCATGGTCATCGCCACTGTCAGAGACGTAGACATTGCCCAGGCCGTCGATTTCGATATCGTTGAGGAACACCGGTTTTTGCGGGAAGGCGGTGGCTGCGGCAAATACGGTTTGCGCGCCGTTGCGGGTATCAATGCGCACAATGCGGTCTACATCCGCCACATACAACTGGCCATCAAATACATCCAGGCCTTTGGGGTCATTCAAGCCGTCTGCCAATGTGGTGCGGCTGCCATCCGCCGCAATTCGGGTGATTTTGCCATCGCCCGCTTTGCCGAATTCACCGATCTCGGAAACGTAAGTGATGCCTTCGGGTGTGGCAAACACGGATTCAGGCATGACAAACCCGCTCAAGGTATTTGCTTCGCTGGTCGTCGCTGTGCTGTGGGTTTTGCCGTCGTAGCTGACACGGTAAATCACACCATTGTAATCGTCTGACACCAGCAGTGAGCCGTCTGGCAATTGCAGGACATCGTTGGGGCGGCCCCAGACTTCTCCTTCGGCACTGAGCCAGCCATCAATAAATGGCTTGGTTTCTTTGACT
>CAKZJM010000430.1 GCA_936943315.1 uncultured Methylophilus sp.
TTTAGCTGGGTGCAGGCACAAGCCGTTTCCGTCGAGTTTTACACGCCGGACCGCAAGCAGACGTATCCTTCGTTTGAAGTATTGCTGCGTAATGGCAAGAAAGTGCATTTTGATAAAATGCAGGAGTCACCAGAATACTTGCTGGCCCGGCCTGACGAAGGCATTATTTATCATTTCAGCAATGACACCGGCTTTACCATGGTCAATCCACCGGTCAATATTCAAGCCCCTAAACAATAGTCATGCCTGAATTACCAGAGGTCGAGGTCACGCGCAGAGGGTTGCTGCCGGTTGAGGGCGCCCTGATAGCGCAGGTGACCATCCGCCATCATGGCATGCGCTGGCC
This sequence comes from uncultured Methylophilus sp., assembly GCA_936943315.1. Lineage (GTDB taxonomy): Bacteria > Pseudomonadota > Gammaproteobacteria > Burkholderiales > Methylophilaceae > Methylophilus. Next base: position 347 of record CAKZJM010000430.1, read on the forward strand.
TATCCCTGCTGATTTGCCGCAACGTTTACAAGGTCGCCGGGTATTGAAGCTGAAGCGGCGGGCCAAGTATATCCTGGCCGAAATCGGTACCACGGTCCCTGAAGGCACCTTGCTGCTGCATCTGGGCATGTCTGGCCGCCTGTGTTTGCTTGAACGCGATTTCCCTGCCGAAAAGCATGATCATTTTGATCTCCTGTTTGCCGATGGCCGCGTGATTCGCTTGCGCGACCCGCGTCGCTTTGGCGCGGTGTTGTGGCTGGATCAGGACCCCATGCAGCATGAGTTGCTCAATCGCCTGGGGCCAGAGCCTTTGGAGCCAGCCTTTAATGCAGCATACTTATTCCAAGAACTGCGTACGCGCAGTGCTGCGATCAAAACCACCATCATGGATGCGCATCTGGTCGTGGGCGTGGGGAATATTTATGCCAGTGAGTCTTTGTTCCGTGCGCGTATTCACCCGGAAACGCCTGCCAATACGCTAAGCCTGGCGCAGTGTGAATTGCTGGTGCAGGAAATTAAATCGACACTGCATGCGGCGCTTGAAGCCGGAGGCAGCAGCCTGCGCGACTTCTTTGGCGCGGATGGTAATCCTGGCTATTTTCAGCAGACCTATTATGTCTACGGACGTACCGGTGAAGCATGCCGCGTATGCCAGCAGATGATCCTGAACATCCGGCTGGGGCAGCGCTCTACTTTTTTCTGCCCGCAATGCCAGCCGCGCAAGTCTGCGGTGAGCCATAAAAAACGGCTCACCAAGTAAAAACGGCTCGCTAAGTAGTCGACCCAGTCTTTCTTAGTCGGTCGCAATTGATGCTTCAGGCGCTTCGTCTGTATCCGGCCGGATGCAGTTACGCCCGGCGCGCTTGGCGGCGTATAAATGGTGATCTGCACGTTCTACTACCTGGCCTAGCGTTTCATCGGCATGCATTTCAGCCACACCCGCACTCACCGTGAGCTGGACGATCTTGTTATTAAAGTGGAACTGCAAGCCCGCGACCGCAGAGCGGATGAGTTCGGTAATGTCCCTGGCATATTGCATATTGCAACCAGACAGCAACAGCAGAAACTCTTCTCCACCCCAGCGGCACACCACATCTTCTTCACGAATGTGGGATTTGATCAGATTGGCCACCCGCGTCAGCACCAGGTCACCGGCCTGATGGCCATAGGAGTCATTGATCTGCTTGAACAGGTCAATGTCCAGCAACACCAGCGATACTGCTTCGTCACGGCGTTTGCTGCGCGCCACGGCCTGTTTGAAGTAAAACTCGAATACCTGGCGGCTGGCGACGCCGGTCAGCTTGTCCTGTGTGGCCATCATTTCCAGTTTGTCGTGGTAGCCACGTATCGCAAAATGGGCCAGCAACAGCACTACCATGCTGATGATCACGGCCACACCCAGGTTGATCAGGAAGGCAGTTTCTATGCGCTCTGAGCTTGGGTCATTCACCTGTTCTACAATCAGATACCAGTCAAACTCAGGCACCAGGCGGCTGTTCAGGTAAAACACGTTGCCACTATTGGTTTTAAATGAAAAAGAGGCGCTAGGCGAGGTCAGCACTTT
>CAKZJM010000431.1 GCA_936943315.1 uncultured Methylophilus sp.
GAGTCGTTTATTTGGAGCAACACACCGTAAGGTGCAAGATGAACAAGGTACCAGGCAACTGGCAGACCGGATTGAAGAGATTGCCTGCAAAACCGAAATTGATGACGATGCCAAAGGTTTCATTGAATCGCTGGACATGTTTTTCCTGTCCACGGTAGATCACAACGGCAGGCCCACCGTGTCTTATAAAGGCGGCTTTCCTGGTTTTGTACGCGTCATAGACGATAAAACACTGATTTTTCCAATCTATAACGGCAATGGCATGCAGCTGTCAGTCGGCAATATGGTCGAAAATGCGGATATTGGCATGCTGTTTATTTCGTTTGAGCGCCCGCACCGCATTCGTTTGCAAGGCGTGAGCAGCGTTTCGACAGAGCCTGCGCTGCTCGCGTTATATCAGGAAGCGGAATTTGTGGTGAAGGTCACGCTTTCGGAGCTGTGGCAAAATTGCCCGCGCTATATTCACCGCTACACGCGGGATAGCCGTTCCCGCTATGTTCCGCAACCAGAATGCCAGACACCGCTGGCCGAATGGAAGCGACTGGAGTTTGTGCAGGACGTGATCTCTGAAGACGATGCCAAAAAAGCACAAGAGGCGGGCTATATTCAAGTGGAAGACTGGGTCGCCAAGATCAAGGCAGGTGCGCCAGATGTCTAGGCGGGCTACACTTTAAAGGCAAGGCGCACAGGGCTTTTCTGGCGCCTTTTTTATTCCTTTGAAACGGTGCGCTCAGCGGTGTGTGACGATATTTGAACGACAACCCTCGCCAGCGCGAGCAAACGCCAAGGACAAGCGGAGTAAATGTTTGTATGATGCAGCTACAGAATGGCCAGCAAGCCCCTTTGACCAATCACAGGATTCACGCTGATTATCCATGAATAAATGTGTTGCCATGTTATCCCGCTATGTTGCTGACGCTTTAATGGCCTGGCTCGCTTGTGTGTGCGGGTGTGTATTGCTGTGCCTGGGCGTGGCGGCACAGGCGGCAGAAACCATGACCGTCATCAGCGACGATAATTATCCCCCTTATTTATTTAAAGATGCCGACGGTAATGCGGTCGGTATCGTGGCCGACATCTGGAAACTGTGGGAGCAAAAAACAGGTGTCAAAGTCATCTTGCTTTCTACCGTGTGGGAAGAGGCGCAACAGCAATTGTTGAGCGGACATGCGGATGTCATTGAAATGATTTTCCGTAATGCAGAGCGAGAGCAAAAATACAGTTTTACCCGCGCTTATGCAACATTGCCAGTAGGCATTTATGTCAATGAAAGCATGAGTGGCCTGGCCTCACCCGATGTCTTGAAAGGGTTTACCGTCGGCGTGCAAAAAGGCGATGGGTGCATTTTTAAACTCAAAGAAGTCGGCGTCAAATCTTTCCGCTTGTACGACAATTATGAAGAAATCATCCAGGCTGTATTAAGTGGGCAAGCCAAAATTGTGTGCATGGATGACTACCCAGCCGCTTATTACCTGTACCGGCTAGATGCAGATGCGCAGATTCTGCGCGCTTTTACGCTCTATCAGGGGCAGTTTCACCGGGCAGTCAGAAAAGGGGATTGGCAAACACTCAGGCTGGTTGAGCAAGGCATGGCGGCGATCAGCCCGACAGAAATATCCGCCATTGAAGCCAAATGGAAAGGCAGGCATCTGCCCAATGCGGCCTATTCCAAACAGGTGCTCTGGGCGCTGGCCTTGGCCATGCTGGCGGCAGCATTTCTGGTGCTGCTGGTATACATGTTGCGTGTGGCCGTGAAGCGAAAAACCGCAGAAATTGACAGCAAGCGTAAAGAGCTGGAGCTTGAGCGTTTGCGGTTGACGGATATTATTGATGCGACCCGCGCCGGGACCTGGGAGTGGGATATCCAAACCGGCACCTGCCAGGTGAATCACCGCTGGGCGGGCATGCTGGGGTATACGCTGGAGGAACTGCTACCGCTCACCGCCGAGGCGGTTAAAGCGCTCACGCACCCCGATGACTGGCAAACCGCCCTGACGCTGGTAGACCAGCATCTTAAAGGTGAAATGGATTTTTATGAATGCGATGTGCGCATGCGGCATAAGTATGGGCACTGGATCTGGATGACGGACCGCGGGCGCTTGATCTCGCGCACAACGAGTGGTGAGCCATGGATCATGCGCGGGACCCACATTGATATCACCGATAAGAAACAGGCCGAAGCGGTGATCTGGCAGCAGGCCAATTTTGACAGCCTGACCCAGTTACCCAATCGGCATTATTTTCAGCAGCAGATCAAAGAGGCGCTGGCCGTGGCCACCCATACCCAGCAGCGGCTCACCTTGCTGTTACTCGACCTCGACCGGTTTAAGGAGGTCAATGACACCTTGGGTCACAGGCGCGGCGATGAGTTATTGAGCGAGGTTGGGCAGCGTATCCGCCAGTGTGTGCCGCAGCCAGCAACAGTGGCGCGTTTGGGTGGCGATGAGTTCGCGATTATTGTGCCCGAGGCCATGCATGCGGATTTAAATGCCCTGTGTCACCAGTTGATGCAGGAAATCTCTGCGGCTTATATTCTGGGTGGGGAGCGTGTGTTTGTCACAGTCAGTATCGGCATCAGCCAGTACCCTGAAGACGCGGTCCATGCCGAAGAGATGATACAGCATGCTGACCAGGCCATGTATGACGCGAAAAGCCGTGGCCGAAATAGCCTGCGTTATTTTTCACTGGCGATCCGCGATGCCTTGTCACAGCGGGTCAGCCTGGCTCGTGATTTACGCACTGCACTTGAGAATGGCGAGTTGCGTGATTATTATCAACCGATTGTCAGTTTGCGTAACGGCAAGATCATCAAGGCGGAAGCATTGATGCGCTGGCAGCATCCTGAACGCGGCCTGATTAGCCCGGCGCTGTTCATTCCGGTGGCGGAGGAGACCGGTGAGATCCTTGCCATGGGCGACTGGATTTTTAACCAGGCAGCGCAACATGCCAAGGCGTGGGAGTCGCTGGTGGAGGACGAGGCCTTCGCCATCAGTGTCAATAAATCACCGGTACAGTTTGTTGACCAGGCCAATACCAACAATGACTGGGCAAACGCTTTGCGCAATATTGACCTGGCGGGCAAACGCATCGTGGTCGAAATTACCGAGGGATTGTTGCTGAATCCTGATCCCATCGTCGAGCAACGTTTGCTGCAATTCAGGGACATGGGTATCCAGGTTGCCATTGATGACTTTGGCACCGGTTATTCTTCATTGTCTTATCTGAGCAAGTTCGATATCGACTTTCTCAAAATTGACCAATCATTCACACGCAATCTGAATGCCGGGAATGAAAGCTATGTGCTGTGTGAAGCCATTATTGTCATGGCCCACAAATTAGGCCTCAAAGTGATTGCCGAAGGTGTAGAAACCGCCTTGCAGCGTGACTTGCTCATAGACATTCACTGCGACTATGCCCAGGGTTTTTTCTACTCGCCGCCTGTCCCTCCAGATGCCTTTGAGCAAATGCTGGTGCAGCAATCCCGCGAGGCAGCCGCAGCCAGGTAAGACTTCAAGCCAGACTGTGCCGACAGCAGATACCCAAAAGAGCTATTGGGTCTTAGATGTAAAAATGTTATAAGTTCTGAAATTGATCATGAATTATTCATTATCATGATAAGTATTAATAACTAAAAGGGTGTAATGATATGAGTGGAGTTAGAAAAAGTCTTGTAGTTGCAGTACTGGCATTACAGAGTGCGGCGGCTTCAGCAGGCGTTCTAGATCTTGGCGTCGCTGGAAAATTTAATGTCTTTGTATTTGGAGATTTTACCAGCAGCAATAGCGATGTGGAGGGGGCCGTGGCAGTAGGCGGTAGCTTGAATGTGTCTAGTTACTCCATCAATGAGCTCAATAAAGCAGTTGCTGGTAATGCGCTGGTGGTGGCTAATAATCTGAGCTACAGCAACGGTAGCGTGAAGAATGGAAACATTGATGTGGGCGGTACCGCCACAACATCCAGTTTTGGTTTTACCGGAATGTATACCGATAATGATCCGATCAATTTTGCTAATGAGCGCACTTATTTGCAAAATCTTTCCACCAGCCTGAATGGCCTGACCAATACCGGCATAGCGACATACAACTTCAGTGGTTTGCAGCTCACTGCCAGTAACAATACCGATGCGCAGGTATTTGATATTGATGGCAGCTTGTTTAACTCACGTAACAACACCACGTTTAGCGGCTTTTCAAGTGGCCAGACCATTATCCTGAATATTTCAGGCAATGGCTTAACCTTTAATGGCGGTACGGGTACAAACTTCAGTGGCTACAATGTGATTTACAACTTCTACCAGGCCACTTCGGTAAGCACTGGCTCTGGCGCGACAGGGACTATCCTTGCCCCCCTGGCGAATATTACAGGGGGTTATACCGCCATCAACGGTAACGTGATCGCCAATAGCTGGAACACCAATACGCAAGTCAATGTGAACGGAATGTTTAAACCGACTGAGGTCACAGGATTGGTGGTGACGCCAGTGCCGGAGCCTGAATCTTACGGCATGTTGCTACTGGGCTTAGGCTTAGTCAGCCTGCTGACACGCAAACGGCAAGCAGTTGCTTAGTTCATCGCATCAATAAAAAAAGCTCAAGTGAATACTTGAGCTTTTTTGTTTTTGCGGCCAGGTTAAAACTTCATACGCAAACCGGCACCGTAGCTGGTGACATTGGTGTAGTTAGAGGCGCTTGGATATTTGTCACCTGAAAAGTGGTTGGTGGTATAAGCCAGATAAGTGTCGAAACGCTTATTGATTTTATAGTCTACCATCGCCGTCCAGGTGTCGATTTTACCCTGTGAGTTGGTTGACACGGTGGGGCCTTCAATCGCATCTGCCTTGGTCAGGTAATAACCAAAAGAGGCCGTCAGACCCGCCAACGTAGGCATGCGTTGTGCAAAGTCAAAGTTTGCACCCATGTAGTAGACGTAGTTATTTTGTTTAAAGCCTGGCTTCAACGCCGAAGTAGCCACGCCACCAAAGACTGTCTGGTCATAGATAGAGTGGTAGCTGATCGTTGGGGAAGAAGACGGTTGTAACTGGTACCACTCCATACCGCCGATGATTTTCAGGTCTTTGGTCGGTAACCATCTGCCGGTCAGCAAGACAGCCTGGGTGTTGTACAGGGAGACGGCAATCGTGTCGTTGGCTGCTGGGTTGCCTGGCGCAGCACTACCGGATTTTACAGAGTCAAAAAATCTGTCATATGCCAATTGAACGCCGAACGCACCGCTTTCGTAGCCTAATTGAGTGGTGTAACCATTGCCGTGTGAAGTGCCAGCCGAGTTACCAAACTGATTGATCACGGCATAATTGATTTTGTCGTGGCTTTCCAGTTCGTACACGTTTGCGTATTTGAGTGAGTTCTTCATCCGTGAGTTTTCAGACACACCACCGCCGCCACCCACGGTGCCACTTTCACCCAAGGGTGAAAAACTGTCCGCTTTGCCGTTAGGATCATACGTGACCGTAATTTCGAAGAACGGGTTGTATTGGGTACCATAGGTTAATTTACCCCATGAGCCGCCATCGATACCCGCATAGGCTTGACGGGTAAACAGCTCACCGTTCATGGAAGAGTTTGCGCTCACGCTGGAGTTGGCATTGGTACCGGAGTTGTCAGCCAGGGTCTGTGCCGCATCATGCAAG
>CAKZJM010000432.1 GCA_936943315.1 uncultured Methylophilus sp.
GCCTGATTTCGATCACCGCCAATCTGGGTGACGCCAAGTCGACTATTACGCATCCGGCCACAACCACACATAGCCGCGTCACTGCTGAAGCCAGAGCTGAGGCGGGGATCAAGGATAACCTAGTGCGCATTGCAGTGGGTTTGGAGCATATTGAAGATTTGAAAGCAGATTTGCAACTGCTGACATCGTGATCATTCACTGCACACTTTGATATTCTGCCAGGGAGCATTCGTGCTCCCTTTGTTTTTTTTTGAAGGTTGCATGGCTGATGTGGCAATTCGCCGTTTAGCCGCGATTTGGCGAGCGGGATCGCGCTAGATATGCTAAAATCGCGTGATAACTTTTAACTATAAATTGGGTCAAGAATGAGTCAGTCTCCAGATCAATTTGCTAAAGAAACCCTGCCTATCAGTTTAGAAGACGAGATGCGCCGTAGCTACCTCGATTACGCCATGAGCGTGATTGTTGGCCGGGCGCTCCCTGATGTTCGTGATGGCCTGAAACCTGTGCACAGACGCGTGTTATTCGCCATGCACGAGTTGTCTAATGATTACAACAAGCCTTATAAAAAGTCTGCCCGTATTGTCGGTGACGTGATCGGTAAATATCACCCGCACGGCGATACTGCGGTGTATGACACCATCGTGCGTATGGCGCAGGATTTCTCCCTGCGTTACATGCTGGTAGATGGCCAGGGTAACTTTGGTTCTGTCGATGGCGACAATGCGGCGGCGATGCGGTATACCGAAATCCGCATGTCCAAAATTGCGCACGAGTTACTGGCCGACATTGAAAAAGAAACCGTAGACTTCGGCCCTAACTACGACGGTAGCGAGCAAGAGCCGCTGATCATGCCGACACGTATTCCTAACCTGCTGATTAATGGTAGCTCGGGGATTGCCGTGGGCATGGCGACCAATATCCCGCCACACAACCTCAATGAAGTGCTCAACGCCTGCTTTGCGCTGCTGAAGAACCCCGAAATTAGCGTCGATGAACTGATTGAGTTTATCCCAGCACCAGACTTCCCGACCGCAGGCATTATTTACGGTACGGCGGGTGTTAAAGAAGGTTACCGCACGGGCCGTGGCCGCGTCGTCATGCGTGGTCGCACTCACTTTGAAGATCTGGAAAAAGGCGGTCGGCAGTCGATTATCATTGATGAGTTGCCCTATCAGGTCAACAAAAAGACCTTGATTGAAAAAATCGCCGAGCTGGTCAACGAGAAGAAGATTGAAGGTATTTCTGACCTGCGTGACGAGTCTGACAAATCAGGCATGCGCGTGGTGATTGAACTCAAGCGTGGCGAAGTGCCAGAGGTGATTTTAAATAATCTCTATAAGCAGACTCAGCTGCAAGATACCTTCGGCATGAACATGGTAGCCTTGATGGACGGCCAGCCACGCTTGCTGAACCTCAAGCAAATGTTAGAGGCTTTC
>CAKZJM010000433.1 GCA_936943315.1 uncultured Methylophilus sp.
GTTTCCGTATCGAGAAAAATCTGCCTCATGTCAATATCCTTAAGTCAGTGCGACGGTGAGTACGCCTTGATTAGCCAACGCATCTGCACGTTCATTGCCTTCATTGCCAGCATGCCCCTTGACCCAGATCCATTCGATCTGGTGTGGCTTGGCTAATGCCTCCAGTATTTGCCATAAATCGGCATTTTTGACTGGCTTCTTGTCAGCGGTTCGCCAGCCTTTTTGCTTCCAACCCGCCAGCCATTCAGTCATCCCTTTCTGGACGTAGCTGGAGTCTGTATAAATTTTGATTTGCGACGGTTTTTTGAGTGCCTGCAGGCCTTGGATCACGGCCATCAATTCCATACGGTTGTTGGTGGTTAACACTTCGCCGCCATACAGTGACTTTTCGTGCGGTCCTGCTTTGAGCCAAACACCCCAGCCGCCTACGCCCGGATTGCCTTTACAAGCGCCATCAGCGTACATTTCTATCCATTGTTGAGTCGACATCCGCGCATTCTAACTGTTTTTGCCCTTGTTTTTGTATGGTGGAGCGACCTTTTCTGACTTGCAAGGCATGGTTGAGCGGTAGTTTTTTCCATTCAGGTTTCAACAAACGCACGTTCAATACCCGTTTTTTGGCAATCAAAAAATAGACGCCACCCGTCATGCCACAACTATGCTGCCCCCATCGCTCCAGCCAGGATTGTTTCGCCAGCCAATCCATATCATTCACCGGAAATGCATGCACAAGCCGACCGCTATGCACCACTTCAAAACCCAGTACATTCAGCCAGTCACGCAGTCGCCACGCAGTCAGCAGGCGACGAAAAGGCCCTTCTTTCTTTAAATGGCCAAGGCGGACACGCAAGCCCAAACCGCTCATGGGCGCAACCCCGGTCAGAATCACAGTCCCTTCCGGCAGCAGCACACGAAACACCTCACGTAAGGTTTGTTGTGCATCTGCGCATTGTTCTAACACATGCGGCATACAAACCAGGTCTATCGATTGTTCTGCAAATGGCAAATACTCGCTCTCGCATAACAACGAGACATGGGGCGCTGTTGCAAGCTGTATGGAGTGTTTATAAGGGATACGGCTATGTTCTAGCAAGTCATGGGCGGGCCAGCCAATCTGCAACGCGTGAAAGCCGAACACATCTGCCACCGTTTGCGCATACATAGCCGCTTCATATTGAGCGATATACTGGCCCAAAGCCATGGTCTCAAAAGGACTGGATTGAAATTTATCGGGCTGGCTTGATGACACATTGGACTCCAGAGTTTGCCAGTCATAATAGATCATCAAACGCAAGTGCCCTTGACAATCATGACCATATTTTCAATGATGCGTGATGGACGAAACTTCTGCAAGTATAGAGATTACTCCCCTACCGGCTTTCAGCGATAATTATTTATGGCTGATTCATGCCGGAAAACATGCCCTGATTGTGGATCCGGGCGATGCTGAGGTGGTGGAACAGGCATTGCAAGCCATGCACCTTGAGTTGACAGGCATTTTGCTCACGCATCATCATGCAGATCACACCGATGGCGCCGCCGCCTTACAAAAACACTGGCAATGCCCAGTTTATGCGCCTGACCACAATCAACCAGCGTATACCAGGTTAGAGACAATACGTGTCAAAGCGGGTGACCATATTCAATTGCCGCAATTTGCAACGCTCACCTGTGAAGTGCTTGAACTACCGGGCCATACCCTGGACCATATCGCCTATTATGTGAACCAGCATCATTTATTTAGCGGAGATGTGTTGTTTGGCGCGGGATGTGGGCGCCTGTTTGAAGGGTCGCCAGCACAAATGTTCGCGTCACTGCAAAAGATTGCAAGCCTTGCGCCGGATACGCTCATTTATGCCGCGCACGAATATACGGCACATAACATTGCCTTTGCTCAAACCATAGACCCTGACAATCTAGCCTTGCAACAGCGGGCCACACAAACAAGGGATTTGCGGTCGCAGAACATACCCACGTTACCTAGCCCACTCTCGCTAGAACTTGCGACCAACCCCTTTTTGCGCTGCGAACAACTCTCCAGACAAACCGCTTTTAAAGATTGGCAGCCTCTGGATGTATTTACTGAGTTACGTGCACGGCGTAATCAGTTTTAGGGTGTGGTCTAGAGCACATTGCCCGCCTGGCCGCAAGGGGTTGTCTCACGTTGAAATTAACGTAGAATGATGTCCTCCTTAAAACGCAAATGTGCGTTACGTCGACCATGTGCTGGTTGGCATGGCCTGACCGGCCACCGGATTTATCAATGGATGTGCAAGTTTCAAACGATGCCTTTGCACCACAGTCTCAGGATCAAGTATTACCGTCATGCGTTTTAAAAAAATACTGCTATGCGTCATTTTCTCAGTCTCAAGTCCCTGGGCTTGCGCTGAATACGTGGAACCGGCCACGTTGTCGGACGATAACGGCAGCAGCTATGATGAAACCTATGGCGGCCCCGACTCGGAAAGCTATAGTTCCAGCTACCAGTTTGAAGATTCACTGACCTTGCAGGAAAGCCTGTGGGACCGCGTGCGTGACGGTTTTAGCATGCCGGACATTGACTCGGCATATACCAACAAGCATGAGCAATGGTATGCCTCAAGGCCTGATTACGTTTCGCGCATGCTCGAGCGTAGTAAAAAATATCTTTACCACATTGTGGTCGAGGTCGAAAAAAGAGGCATGCCGACCGAGATTGCGTTATTGCCCATGATCGAAAGCGGCTTCAACCCTAAAGCGCTTTCTACCAGCAAGGCCTCCGGCATCTGGCAATTTATCCCTTCTACTGGCAAAGACTTTGGCCTCAAGCAAAACTATTGGAAAGATTCGCGTAAAGACGTGACTGCGGCCACACAAGCCGCTCTCAATTACCTGCAAAAACTGTACACCATGTTTGGCGCCTGGGACTTGGCGTTGGCAGCCTACAATGCCGGGGAAGGCACTGTCGCCCGAGCCATTGAACGCAACCGCCAATTAGGTTTACCTACAGATTACCAACACCTTTCGTTGCCGGACGAAACCCGCAACTACGTGCCTAAATTACAGGCCATTAAAAACATTATTTTCCGGCCTGAAGAATACGGGTTAACCCTCAATGAAATCCCTAACAAACCTTATTTTTCAACGGTTCAAGCCCCTAACAAGATCGATGCCAAATTAGCCGCTGAGCTTGCAGGCATTTCGCTTGAAGAGTTCAACGCACTCAACCCGAGTTTCACGCGCCCGGTGCTTATCACTGAAAACAGTTACCAGAAATTGCTATTACCAACCTGGGCGGCCAGCAACTTCACAAATAACCTCAATGGCTACAACCGCCCTTTATCAAGCTGGCACAGCTATCACCCGAAACGCGGCGAACGATTAGGCGCCATTGCCAGCAGATTTGGCCTGAGTATTTATGAGTTGAGCGCTACCAACAACCTCAAACCCAACCGCAACCTGATTGTGCGCAGACCGTTACTGGTGCCTGCTAGCCTGCAATCAGGCACCCGTCCGATTGACGTCGCGGCCATGGCGCAACTCTCGATGGAAGTGCCGGTTGAGAAGGAATCCACAGCCAAATCTGTTACTATTTCGCACAAGGTGAAACAAGGCGACACCTTGGCAAAACTGGCGAAGCGTTACGGCATGAGCAGCAAACAAATCATGCAACAAAACAACCTTAAATCCAAAACATTGTCAGTTGGACAAGTGTTACAGTTTGATAAACAGGAAACCAGTAGTCGCTCAAACAAAACAAGCAGCAGCAGAAAAACAGGCCAAAAATCAGCCACTTCTGCACGCAAGAAAACGACAACGCATAGCAAACACAGCAAATCGACCAAACATTGATACCCTCTCTGACCATGGCAAAAAAACAGATGCACGGTTGGCAACACAATTCCGCAATGCGGACACATCGCCATGGTATTGGGCGTATCTCTGTGGGTCTTCTGTGTAGCTGGTTAGTTGCCTGTAGCTCTGGCAGTCAAGAGCCCCAGTCGCAAACATTCAGCGCTTACCCCCCACAACCGGGCGGCACGCTGATTAGCGCGATGCCTTCAGACCCGAGCAGCATGATAGGCATGGTAGCGGGTGAATCGGCCTCGCTGGCCATTGGCGCCTACTTGTTTAACTCCTTGCTTAAATACGACCAAAACCTTGACCTTACCGGAGAACTGGCCGAGTCGTGGCAAGTGGCAGACGACAAAAAAACCATTACCTTCAAGCTGAAACCAGGCTTGCAATGGGCGGATGGCAAACCGTTGACCAGTGCCGACATCCTGTTTACCTGGCAACTGATTACAGACGAGAAAACGCATAGCCCTTATGCCTCTGACTATCAATTAGTCACCCATGCAGACGCGCCTGATCCACGAACCTTTATCGTGCATTATTCGCAGCCCTTTGCACCTGCGCTTGAAAGCTGGGCCAGCTTGCAAGTATTGCCCAAACACAAACTGGCGGGTCAAGATATCCGGACCACCAGCTTTGCACAAAAACCACTGAGCAGCCATTATTACCAGTTGAAAGAGTGGCGCCATGGCGAATATATCAAGCTCGAGAGAAATCCGAAGTCGGTATTAGGCTCGGCGAACATTGATCACTTGATTGAGCGGATTATCCCCGATCCAGCAGCACAGTTTCTGGAGCTAATGGCAGACAATATTGACAGTATGAATCTCGATCCGATCACGTATGCGCGGATTATCCCGTCTCGTCCGACATTACAGGTCAGATTGAATCAGTTTAAAGAGCTGGGCAATAGCTATACTTACCTCGGTTTTAACCTCAAACGTAAGCCTTTTGATGACGTGCGCGTCCGAAAAGCCATTAATTACGCCATCGATAAACAGGAAATTATCGATGGCGTTTACCTGGGTTTGGGCATCGCTATCGGTTCGCCTTATAAACCCGGCACACGCTGGAGTAACCCTCAGCTGACACCCTATCCATTCGATCCGACCAGAGCAAAAAAATTATTGGCCGAGGCTGGTTACCAAGACAGCGATGGTGATGGTGTGGTTGAGCGTGACGGCAAAAAGCTGTCTTTTGAAGTACTAACCAACCTCGGGAATAAAGGACGTGAAAAAACGGCAGTGATTATTCAGCGCCGGTTAAAAGAAGTCGGGATTGAAACCCATATCCGTTCGCTCGAATGGGCCAGTTTGTTGACCAACTTTATCAAACCTGGCGATTTTGATGCCGTGGTCATGGGATGGGGACTCGGCCTGGACCCGGACCAATACACTATCTGGCACTCAAGCCAGCAAAAGCCTGGTCAGTTTAATTTTATTGGTTACAGCAATCCTGCCGTTGATAAACTGCTGGAACAAGGCCGCCTGGAGTTTGATCCGGAAAAACGCATGCAGATTTACCATGAATTTGCCAAAGTTTTGTATGACGACTCGCCACTCGTTTACTTATCTGCGGGTTACGGCCTGACTGCCATCCACAAACGTGTGCAGGGGATCATGAACCCGGTACCGCCAGCGGGTGTTGGGTATGACTCACAGAAATGGTACATCCCTGAGCCATTGCGGCGCACGCAAATACAGGCAGAATAAACATGCTCACCTACCTGATCAGACGCATACTCTGGATGATTCCGATGTTAGTCGGCATCAGTCTGATTTCATTTTTTATCATGCACCTGGCGCCTGGTGATATCACCAGTAGTGAGGCAGCGTTTGACCCCAAATCATCTGAAGAAGCTAGGCAAAAACTGCGTGAGCTTTACCATTTAGACAAGCCCATCATCGTGCAATATGGGCTGTGGCTGGAGCGCATGGTGCACCTCGATTTTGGTCACTCGTTTGCCAGCCACCAGAAGCCGGTGTTTTGGGCAGAGACCGATAAAGAAGGCAACACGACACCAGGCATGATTCAGGAAGCCCTGCCTGTGACTTTACTGATGAATATTGCCGGCCTGTTGCTCACGCTCACTCTGGCTGTGCCGCTGGGCGTCATCGCCGCTAAAAAATATGCACGCTGGCCAGACCGAAGCATTACCCTGTTTAACTTTATCGGTTTTTCCATCCCCGGCTTTTGGCTGTCACTGTTGTTAATGTACTGGCTGGGAGTCATTCATACCTGGTTCCCGATTTCGGGTCTGCATAGCCTCAATTATGCGCAACTCGACACCTTGGGCAAAGCGCAAGACCTGCTCATGCACCTGTTCCTGCCGGTGGTAATTCCGGCCATCACCGGGCTGGCTGGCGTCACCATGTTTGTCAAAAACGGTATGCTGGATGTGCTGAGCCAGGATTTTGTCACCACTGCCCGTGCCAAAGGCCTCAGTGACCGCACCGTGACCTATCGCCACGCGTTACGCAACGCCCTGCTGCCTTTGATTACGCTGATTGGATTGTCCCTCCCTGGCCTGATCGGCGGCTCTGTGATTGCCGAAACCATTTTCGCCATCCCCGGCATGGGCAAACTGTTTTATGAAGCCGTGATGATGCGAGATTTCCCGGTGGTGATGGGTATCCTCACGATTGGTTCTGCACTCACATTGCTAGGCAACCTGCTGGCAGACCTGGCTTATGCCTGGGCAGACCCGCGTCTGCGTAAAGGAGTCATGCCGCAACGTTAGGCAGAGCATCCATGATGAAAAAAATCCTGCAAAATCCGCTCGCGCTCAGTGGCCTAATCCTAATAGGCATCATCTTGCTGCTAGCCCTACTGGCGCCCTGGATTGCCCCCTATGATCCAGACGCCATCCAGGTCAAACAAATTCTGCTGGCGCCCTCTGGCGAGCACTGGA
>CAKZJM010000434.1 GCA_936943315.1 uncultured Methylophilus sp.
CGCCTGCATGCCGCTCAATAGGCACACCAGCTGCGGCGGCCGCGCATTGCCGTGTGTGGTCATCTGGCGTGGCCCCTATGCCGCCAAAACTGAACACCACATCGCCCCGTGCCATACTGGCTTTGAGGTGGGTAGTGATGTGTTCTGGGATGTCACCTATAAAATGTGCCCAGCCTAATTGCAGCCCGCGAGCAGAGAGCAATGAAATCACTTTGCTCAAGTGGGCATCTTGCCGTTTGCCAGACAGGATTTCATCGCCAATGATATAAATGCCGAATGCGCGCATACCGAAACAGAGTCATGAAGTTGCCAAATATTACCTCACCCAGCGGCGCTCCCCAAGCAAGTTTTTTAACCCAAGCAGGTTTTTAATAGGCAATAAAAAAGCGGTGACTGCGTCACCGCTTTCGCTATCCCATCGTAATCAGGCTGATCGCAACAGGCGAGAAATGAAAATCAGGAACACTGCGCCTATGGTGGCGACGATAATGCTGCCGACCATGCCGCCGCTGGCACTCAGACCCAGCGCGCCAAACAGCCAGCCACCAACGACCGCGCCTGCAATCCCAAGAATCATGTCCCAGATCAGGCCGTAGCCGTCACCTTTCATGATCAATCCAGCCAGCCAGCCCGCGATAATGCCAACTACAATTGTCCAAAGCATGTGCATACTCCCTTGTTGTTGTGATGAGCCATCATCCTAACCAGAAGCAGCAAGGTAATCTGTCAGAGAGTGTAGGAAAACCCTGTCGGAATAGACTGGCAAGCTGAAGGGCGTGGTTTACTTTTTGAGCCCGACCAGCACCATGGCAACCCCGGCTGCCAGCACGATGAGACTCAAGGCTTGCGGAATCTCTACGTCTTTGGTGACATCGGCACTGGCTTCTAAGGAGCCGATTTTGGCGACAGTCTCCTTGCTCTCATAACTAAAGCCTTTGAACACCAGCCCGGCGGCGCCAAGTGCAATCAGGAGAATGCCTATCATAAGCGATGATTTCATAAAGTGATTTCCCTGGATGAATGATTGAAAGGATGACCATACCATATGGTCATCGCATTTGGCATCGGTTTAATGCGCACTTTCCCAATTACTGCCCACACCCACTTCTGCCAGCAATGGCACTGACAACTGCGCCACCCCTTGCATCAGTATGGGTAACTGTTCTTTAACCAAGGACAGTTCCTGCTCCGGGACTTCCAGCACCAGTTCATCGTGTACCTGCATGATCAGTTTGGTTTGCAGTTTTTCATCTATCAACCATTTGTCCACGGCAATCATGGCCAGTTTGATCAGGTCAGCGGCGGTGCCTTGCATGGGCGCGTTAATGGCGGCGCGTTCGGCACCGTTTCTTCTTTGCACGTTGGGGCTGTTGATTTCTGACACCCACAAGCGTCTGCCGAAATAGGTTTCGACATAGCCTTGCTGTTTGGCTAAGGCACGCGTGTTTTCCATGTAGGCTTTCACACCGGGGTAGCGGGCAAAGTAGCGCTCAATATAGTTGGCGGCTGCGCCGCGTTCGATATTGAGGTTTTGCGCCAGGCCAAACGCACTCATGCCGTAGATCAGGCCAAAATTGATCACTTTGGCGTAACGGCGTTGTTCATTATCGACTGCGCTTTTGTCTACGCCAAAAATTTCGGCAGCGGTGGCGCGGTGAATATCTTCATTGTTGGCAAAGGCATTTAGCATGCCAGCATCTTGCGATAAGTGCGCCATGATGCGCAGTTCAATTTGCGAATAGTCGGCTGAGATAATCTGGCTGCCTGGGGTGGCGACAAAGGCTTCGCGGATACGGCGGCCTTCGGCAGTGCGCACCGGAATATTTTGCAGGTTGGGGTCTGAACTAGCGAGCCGCCCGGTAATCGCGACCGCCTGGTTATAGTTGGTATGCACGCGCCCGGTTTGGGCGTTGATCATTTTAGGCAGTTTGTCGGTATAGGTCGATTTGAGTTTGGCTAAACTGCGGTGCTCAAGAATGACCTTAGGCAGCGGATAATCCAGCGCCAGTTCCTGCAGCACATCTTCGTCTGTACTTGGTGCGCCGGAAGGCGTTTTTTTCAATGGCTTGATGCCGAGTTTGCCAAACAGGATTTCTTGCAACTGTTTGGGGGAACCTAGGTTAAACGGTTGCCCGGCCAGTTCAAAGGCCTGTTTTTCTATCTCCATGAGCCGCAGGCCAATTTCATTGCTTTGGCGGTTGAGCATATGGCTGTCGATCAAGACGCCGTTGCGTTCCATGCGTTGCAGCACTTGCATGCTGGGCATTTCTACCTGCTCATAAATAAAGCGCAGTTTGTCTGAGACGGTCACTTGCGGATAGAGGGCTTGGTGCAGTTGCAAGGTGATATCTGCATCTTCAGCAGCGTATTCGGCGGCGGCCTCTACCGTCACCTGGCTGAACGACACTTGTTTTGCCCCTTTGCCGGCCACTGTTTCGTAGCTAATCGGGGTAATGCCCAGATGACGCTCGCTGAGCTCATCCATGCCATGGCCTTTGTGGCTCTCGAAGACATACGATTGCAACAGGGTGTCATGTGCGATGCCTTGCAAGTGAATGCCATGATTGGCCAGCACATGCATATCGTATTTCAGGTTCTGGCCGACTTTTTTAATGTCCGGGCTTTCGAGGATAGGCTTGAGTTTTTCCAGGGTCGCGGTGAGTGCTAGCTGTACAGGGGCATCAAAGTAGTCGTGAGTGAGCGGGATATAGGCGGCCTCTCCCGGTGTTACGCTAAACGAGACGCCAACAATTTTGGCCTGCATGGGGTCCAGTGAAGTGGTCTCGGTATCAAAACAAATCAAGCTGGCCTGGGCCAGTTTGGCCAGCCAGGTCTCCAGTTCGCCGTCCGACAAAATGGTCTGGTACAAGCGTCGCGTATCTGGCGTGTAGTCGCTATTGGGCTGCCCGGCAAACTCATCGGCGGCAGGTGCGGCCGGGTTTTCAATCACGGGGGCCGTTGCCCCATCGGGCAGTTTGTCTAATTCACGCTTCCAGCTTCTAAACTCAAAATGGTCAAACAGAGCCAGCAGTGCAGGCTTGTCAGGCGCTTTGGGGATCAGTTCATCGAAGTGTTCACGGATACCGATGTCACAGCGGATGGTGATCAACTCACGTGCCGTCGGTAGCCAGGGCAGGGCTTTGCGCAGGTTTTCACCTACCACGCCTTTAATGTGCTCGGCATTGGCCACAATGTTGTCGAGAGAGCCATATTCGGTCAGCCATTTGACCGCCGTTTTCGGGCCGACTTTTTCGACGCCAGGGACATTGTCCACACTATCGCCAACCAGGGTCAGGTAGTCGATGATCTTGCTGGGCGGGATGCCAAATTTATTTTCTACACCGGCGATATCCAGCACATCATCGGTTTTACGGAAGGCGTCGCGCATGGTGTTGACCACCGTAATATGCTCATTCACCAGTTGCGTGATGTCTTTGTCACCTGTGGAGATGATGGTTCTGATGCCTTCTTTTTCAGCCTGTTTGGCCAGTGCGCCAATCACATCGTCGGCCTCTACGCCGTCTTCAATAATCAGCGGCCAGCCCATGGCGCGGATGGTTTCATACAAAGGCTCAATCTGCACGCGCAAATCGTCTGGCATGCTGGCGCGGTTGGCTTTGTATTCTGGGTAGAGGTCATCACGGAAGGTTTTGCCTTTGGCGTCGAACACGCAGGCGCTGTAATCAGAAGGATAGTCCTTGTGCAGGCGGCGCAACATGTTCAGCACACCTTGAATCGCGCCTACCGGCTCATTGGCTGAGTTGCGTAAATCCGGCATGGCATGAAAGGCGCGATAAAGGTAACTGGATCCGTCTACCAGAAGCAGGGTTTTCATTGTGTGTTCTCATGAATCAAATCAATGGCGTATTTTACGCATTTCAAAGCGACTTCATGTACACTAATTTGGTTTGTCATCTGAAGGATTGAAGTATGAGCAGCCAAAAGCTACCAAGTATGGTGCAACCAGAGTTACTTGATGGCGATGATGTCACGCATGAGTCATGGCGTGCGTTTGAGATCATGGCCGAGTTTGTGGGGGCCACCGAAAGCCTCAAAGCGATTATGCCGGCCGTCTCTATTTTTGGCAGTGCGCGGACCAAACCTGACCATCCTTATTACGTGCTCACTGAAGAAATTGCGCGCTTGTTGTCCGATTCCGGTTTTAGCGTGTTGTCAGGAGGCGGCCCCGGCATCATGGAGGCCGCCAACAAGGGCGCCTTCCCTGGCCGTGGTGCCAGCGTGGGCCTCAATATCCGTTTGCCGTTTGAGCAGCATGGCAACCCTTACCAGGACATCGGCATCAGCTTCAAATACTTTTTCATGCGCAAGGTCATGTTTGTCAAATATGCCAGTGCATTTGTGGTGATGCCGGGTGGCTTTGGCACGCTGGATGAACTGATGGAAGCCATCACGCTGGTGCAGACCGGCAAAAGCCGCAAAATCCCGATTATTCTCGTCGGCAAGCAATATTGGGCGGGTCTGGTGGATTGGTTACAGAATACGCTGGTGGCCGAAGGCATGGCTTCACTGGGCGACATGGACCTGATTCAGATCATTGATGAGCCGAAAAAAATTGTTGATGCCATTTTCAAGCATTACGAAACCACCGGGTTTGAGTTGACTCCCGCCGAACGCAAAATGCAGCTTTATCTCTAACATTTGCCAAGCCGTACGAAAGAGCGCGGTTTCGCAGGTTTTTTATTTAAGATTATTCTGCGTGTAGTGACCGCCAGCACTCAGGTTTTTGCTAGAATGATCACCACTGACTAAGGAGTCCTTCATGCGTGATTTTTCCCGATTATTACTGGCCGGTCTCTGCCTTGCAGCGATCGCTTTGCCAGTGTGGGCCGCTGCCCCCAAAGATGCCGAGCTGCTGGAGGAGGTGCCGTCCCCACCCAAGGTGATTGAAGGGCAACCGATTGACCAGCCGAGCGTAAACAAGCGCAAAGATGGTGAAAATGACATTGAAGAATACAGCCTCAATGGCGAAGTCTATATGGTCAAAGTGACCCCGCCGAGTGGCAAGTCTTACTACCTGCATCGCGAAGACCGCAATGGTGAATGGGTACATGATGGCCCGACCCGCCCGTTATCTGTTCCCAAGTGGATACTGTTCCGATTCTAAAATACCTGATTACCTGCCCACACGAGGCAGGGTACACATAACATGTCTGTTTTTACCACTCTGAGTCTGGATGAAGTGCGCCAGTGGCTGGCGCCTTTTAATGTTGGCGAGTTGCAAACTCTGCGCGGCATTGCCGCCGGAATCACCAACACCAATTATTTTGTTGAAACCAGTCAGTCACGCTTTGTGCTGACCGTGTTTGAAAAAAATGATTTCGATGAACTGCCTTATTTCGTGCACCTGATGACACATTTGTCACGGCATGATATTCCGTGTCCCAAACCGATTGTGGACCAGAATAACACCGCCTTGCACCGGATTCACGGTAAACCCGCCTTGATGGTGAGTTGCCTGAAAGGCAGCGATGTCAGCCAGCCTAATCTAAAGCAGATTGAGGCCGTGGCAAGAACCTTGGCGCGCATGCATGTGGCCGGGCTGGATTTTCATGAGCAGTCCCATAACCAGCGCGGCCAGGGCTGGCGCGTGATGACCGCGCAACAGGTCATGTCTAAACTTGCCCCGGTGCAGCAACATCTGCTGCAAGAAGAATTAGAGTTTCAGCATGGACTGGATTTGTCACGCTTGCCGCATGGTGTGATTCATGGTGACCTGTTCCGCGACAATGTGTTGTTTGATGGCGATGTGCTGGGCGGGTTTATTGATTTTTATTATGCCTGCCACGATGTGCTGGCCTATGACGTTGCGATTGCTGCCAATGAGTGGTGTGTGGATGCCACCGGTAATTTTGTAGATGACAAGCTGGCAGCGTTTATGAATGCCTACCAGTCTGAGCGGCCGTTTACCGAAGGCGAAAAAACCCATTGGCCTGCTTTGTTGCGCCGGGCGGCCTTGCGTTTCTGGTTGTCACGCCTGTATGATTTTTATTACCCGGTGGCGGGCGAACTGACGCACGCCAAAGACCCGGCCCATTTCGAGCGCGTGCTGCTGAATCGCAAAGTTTTGACTTAAAAAATATAAAGGGAGACACATGACAGAAACCGGAAGCCAGCGAGGCTTGCGCTGGGTGAAAGAAAGCCTGGCCTTATTCCGAACGCAGCCGCATATCTGGATGCTGTGTTCACTTGCCTACATCGTGATTTTTATGGTGCTGCCTTCATTGCCCATGCTGGGTTTTTTGGGGCTGGTTTCGGTCGTGATCTGGCCGGTGTGTATGGCACTGGTGGTCATGCTTTACCGTCAGGTCGATCTGCAAGGCCGCATGGCGCCGCGTGCCGTGTTCGAACATCTGCAGCAGCATGTTAAACCATTGGTCTTGCTGGGTGCCAGCTGCCTGATCTATGCCGTTTTAGCCACTTATTTGCTCAGCAGCGAACTGGCTTCCCTGATCTCCCACGCGCCTACCAAAGCCGGGATGACAGAGTCACAAATGACATTGTTTCTAGAAAACACACTGTCTTTTATCGTCAAGGTCATGCTGTTGCTGCTGCCACTGTTTATTGCCACCTGGTTTTCGCCCATGCTGATTGCCTTGAACGGCTATCCGCTGCTCAAGGCAATTAAATCTAGTATCGCGGGCATGCTGCAATACACCGTCCCCATGGGCGTTTCTTGGCTGGTTATGACGCTAGGCATGCTGGTTGTGATGTTGGGCCTGGGCCTGGTGATCGGCATTCTGGGCGCCTTGATCCCCATGCTGGCACAATTACTCATGCCTCTGCTGGTCTTTGCGGCATTGCTAGTGATCAACGCCTTGATGTTTGCTTTTCAATACATCAGCTACAAAGACGTGTTCCGGGCAGCGCCTGAGGTATAGCCTGGTTAAGTATTTCTTCAGGATAGCGCTTTCTAGCGCGATTCCTGATTGAACCTGCCCGCGGTGGGCGATAACCGGCGTCGCTCTATAAACAGGCTGTTACCCAAGATTTTTTTGGCCTGTTTTTTGGCATTGCTCATGGCGCCAGCTACTTCGTGATGGCTGGCAAACGCGTCTGCGTGCACTTGTACCGCGCCGATGGATAAGCTGCCAAACGGGTAAAAATGCTCATTCCCCAAGCGGTCTTCTATGCGTATGCCCCCTTGCTGGATGTCTTTAAGGTCATAAAAATCGGGCATCACTTTACCTATGGTGTCCAGGATATCGTTGCACACGGTTTCCCAGCGATCGCTTTGAAACACCAGTACGAAGTCATCGCCGCCAATATGCCCGACAAAATCCTGCTCGTGATTGACCAGGCTGCTTAGCAATCTACCCACAAACTGAATCACCTCGTCGCCACGGCGGTAGCCATAGGCATCGTTAAACGGTTTGAAATGATCCAAATCGCAATAACAGGCCACAAACGGGATGCGCCGCTCCAGTAACTTATCAATATGCGCGTTAATGGGCACATTGCCTGGCAGCAGCGTGAGCGGGTTGGCATAGCGCGCGGCATGAATCTGCATGTTGGTGACTTCACGCAGCAATGCATGTCCGCTACCCATGCCCACATAGCGTTCACCATCGGCAATCATAAAGCCGTTGAGCAGATATTTTGGGTCGGCCGTCAAAATCAGTTCACTCATGGCCAGAATGGACATGTCTTTTTGCACGACGAGGCAGTTGGCATCCATAAAGGTTGTGCATGATTTTTTGCCATGTAACTCTTTTTGATAGCGCCGGGCAAAACGGTCTATGGTGTCATAACGGCTAATGAGGCCGAGCGGTTTGCCTTTATGGTCAATGACCGGAATTGAGTTGAGCGTATTTTCGCGGTCAAACCAGTTGTAGACTTCTTCGTTGGTCATTTCGGGAAAAGCCGCCGTTTGGTAGCTGGCCAGACTGATGACTGTGGCCTGTTTTGAGGCAGTGGTCTGCTGGTCAGCAAACAGGCGGATGATGTTTTTATTGAGCAGGCTATGCACTTCTTCCGTCAAGGTGTACTGAAACTTGGGGAATGGCCGTCCAAACAAATAGCCCTGGGCAAAATCCACCTTCAGGTCCTTGATCACCGCCAATTCTTCTTTGGTCTCAATGCCTTCGGCGATGGTCAATGTGTTCGATTCAACGGCGATTTTCTGGATGCCACGCACAAACTCCAGTTTGATCGGGTCGTTGTGTATATTGGCAATAAAATGCTTGTCGATTTTGACAAACTCCGGCGACAGCTCAGACCACAAGCGCAACCCCGACGTACCTTCACCGAGATCATCCAGCGCAATTTTAAACCCCAGCGTTTTAAAGCGCGCAATCGCGTCGCGTAACACCGCATAGTCACGGATGGTTGAACTTTCGGTGATCTCTATAACAATGTCGCTGGGTTTGAGCCCACTCCGTGCCAGTTGTGTCAGGCCAAAAGACAGGTGGCTATCGGTGAGTAGCAAGCAGTCTGGACTGAAGTTCACAAACAGCGGGTAAGACCGGTCAGAGCGGCTATATTCATTGAAGATCACTTCGCGTGCCGCATACTCCATTTCAATATTTAACCCGCATAGGGCGGCAGCGTTAAACAGCGCAATCGGTGAATGCAGTTTGGATTCCACCGGCCCGCGGATCAAGGCCTCATGCGCGAATACGCGGGCCTGCTTGATATCGACAATCGGCTGAAACAGTGGCAGCAAGTTTTTCTGCGCGAGGATGCTTTCAACCTCAAATTGGGGGGATGCATAAATCATGCGAGCAGTATCGACTTTATTGAACGGCTTCTTGATTAAATTTTGCAAAGGCCGGATGAAGAATTTATGACACGGCGCGGCACTTTCAACACCGAATTCAGTGCTACTCGATTGGCGGGTTTTGTTTGACTTCGGCTAGCAAGCGTTCAAGCAGTTTCACATGGTCAGCTGGCAACAACTGCATCTCCTGACGCAAATCGCCGTGAGAGATGATAAGCAAACGTTTCAAATGCTGAATGGCTTGGAGATGCTCATTTCTGAGTTCGAGCAGAATAATATAATTCAGGTAAGGTTGACGCAGGGGAATAAAACGAACGGCATTTTCTGCCAGTGTTAACTGAATCTCGCTTTGGGCAGTGTTTGGCACCAAATAAGTGGCCAGTACCAGGTTTGCATAAGGGGCCAGCAGCGTATTTGCGTTGATCCATACCATATCATTGACCAAACCTTGCTTCTGGTAATCCGTCATGCTGGCTTGGCTGGCATTCGCAATATTATCCTCCAATTTTGT